>VGDJ01000211.1 GCA_016869775.1 Alphaproteobacteria bacterium | reverse complement strand
TATTCACAATTAAAAAAGAACTAACAGCTAAAATTTTTTCAATTTCGACCATTTTATTATTAATTAAGGTCTGACCAGTGCTAACCAAATCAACAATATAATCACACAAACCAAGCTTTGTAGCAATTTCTAAAGCGCCATTTAATTTTAAAATTTCCGCCTGAATTCCAAGATTTTCAAAATAATTTTGAGTGATATTTACATATTTGGTAGCAACTCTAATTTTATCTTTTTTTCGAAAATCTTTATCTTCATTTAAGTCACCAGCAATTGATAAACGACATTTACCGATATTTAAATCAAGCATTGCAAAAAATTCACCACTAGCAAATTCTTCAATCACATCTTTACCGCAAATTCCGAAATCAGCTCCGCCAAACTTCACAAAATTAGCTACATCAAAACTTCTAACTTTAACTATTTCGAGATTTTGAAGATTGGTTGCAAAAATTAAATTTCTAGTATTTTCGTTATATAAATCAGGGTCAGGAATAATATTAATCTTTTCAAAAAATAATTTTAAATCATTTAAAATTCTTCCTTTTGGCACTGCTAAAGTAATTTTTTTCATATCAAAAATTTTTAATATATCTTAATAAAAATGCCAATGATTTATTGGTTTGATTTAAATTGGCAGATTTTTCTACAAGTTGATGATAACCAATTTGAGCGGTAATTTTATCGTAATATTTGGTTTTATCAAATTCATAACCAAAATTAATTTCCGAAGCATTATTATGGGTTCTTGAAATTAATTTATTTTTGATTTTATTTTTAGAATTTCCAAGCATTAAACTATATTTTTGGTTATATTTAAAAATTAAATTCGTTGTTAAAAACTTATTACTAATATCGGTATTACCATTGATATTGCTAGTTCTGGCATATTCAATTAAGGTTTCTGCATTCAATTTTTTTATAATTGGAAAAGTATAATTTATGCCAAAAACATAGCCATTTTGATTTTTAATTTTAGAATTTTTAATTGAAGACATTTCTTTATTTATGGCAAGATTTGCATAGGCCAAATGATAAGATAATCTTTCATTTTCCGAAAATTCAAAATTAATATCAGTTGCCAGAGTATATGACTTAAGGCTTCTAGTATCTCCAGCAATAGCTTGAGACTTTCTATCGCTTTCTCTTCGATGAAGTACGGCATTATCAAAATTCTTTCTATCATTTGTAAAAGTACTAAAAGAAAAATTATAGAGACCAGTTTTTTTGATATCGCCATATTTACTAATAAAGGCTAGACCGAGTTTTTCAAATAAACCATAATTACTCGCAATATTATGGATCAAAATACCTTGATTCCAACGCCACGCCGTCCCAAAATTTGGAGAGAATTTTCCAGCAATTATTGAATTATTGCCAAAGGAATATTTTAAATTTAACTCTGGTAAGGTTAGGCCAAAATTTTCAAAAGTTCGAGAACCGCCACCTAAAGGATTATTAAATCTGCGCTCAACATCACGATTATTATCGATTCGAGCTAATCTTAAAATTGAAAATAAT
>VGDJ01000210.1 GCA_016869775.1 Alphaproteobacteria bacterium | reverse complement strand
AATGTCGGTATTTTGATAAAGCTGAACAATGATTTGGCTCGTGTCTTTCATGCTTCGTGAAAGAAGTTTCTTGATGCCTGAAACCGCGCTAATTTCTTCTTCTAAAGGTTTGGTGACTAAATTTTCGATCTCTGATGGAGCCGCCCCATCATAGCGGGTGGCCACAAAAATAATTGGAATATCGATATTTGGAAATAATTCGACATTCATTTTTTTAAAAGCTATATATCCGATGGTTATGATTGTTATCATCAAGCTAGTTATAAAGGCTGGGCGCTTAATCGAAATTTCGGTAATGTTCATTAGTTTTTTATTCGGATTGATAAAGTTTTTGATCGGCAATTAATTCGTGAAGTTTTTGAGCGAGTTGTTGAGTATTAAGTTCGGCATTAGAATATTCTTGTTCGAATACTAAAATTTGATAAGTGGAGGTGCGGCCACGAGATAGCTGGTTGCGCTCATTTTCGAGTTTTATTTTTTGAATTTGTTCAAGCTGATTTGATAATTTTAGATTTTCTTGGTAATCATGCAGATTTTGCTGTAAGTTAATCCAATCAATTTCTTGTTGAAGGAGTTTTTCACGATATGAGACTTTTTCAGCTGAGGCTTTTATTCTAGACCCTTTACGAATATCTGCCGATAAACCAATATTAATGGGCATAGAAAGCTCTAAACCGATTTTACCACTTGGGGCATTGCGATCAAAACTATTAGCTAAAGCATTGATTCGATTGTTTTCGACTTGGTTTAAAGAATATGATGCATAAAGATTAAGCGCAGGTTTGTTGCTTTCTTCTTCAACCTTAGCTTGAGCAACAGAAGCTTCAACCGTGGCTTTTTGTGATTTAACATCGAGTCGGTCATTTTTGCGTTGCGCATCAAATTTTAAGTTTATTAATTTATTTATATCAAAAGAAGCGAGCTTTTCTTCAACGTAATCATGTTGTAGGTTGCGTCTTTTGTTGAAATCTCGTGCCGATATTTTTAAGAAATTCTCGGCTTGATTAACCGCTAGTTTTTTGCTTTCAACCATGGCTTTAGCCTGCAAAACATCACTTTTTTCTGCCAAATTCATCTGCTCTTTTTTGGAGAGGTAGTTAAGGATCTTTTGTGCGCTATTTAGGGCGCGAGTTTGAATTTCATGGGCTTTTTGGGCATAAACCAATAGCCAAAAACTTTTTTCAGCGTTAACAATTTCACTCAAACTAAGAGCCTGTGCTGATAATTTTTGTGCTTCATTTTCATAATGTGAACTATCTTGACGAGCACGAGTGCTTTTGCCAAGAAGGTTTTGCCAAAGAGGAATGTTGATTTCGGCAACCGGAATTGCTTGATAGTTTTTTGAGGCTAATGGATTGTTGGTGAAGTTGGTGTTGAAATCAACATAGTGAGTATTGTTAAATGAATAATATATATTGGTGTTGATACCGTAGCTTGAATTTTGCGATAAACCGATGCGACTATTTTGATTTTTGACTGATTGATAGCGAACAAACTGTAGGGCGCGGTTTGGCTCAGCATAGCTATATTCGCTGAATCCATAAAGTTTTATGGCTGAAATTA
>VGDJ01000209.1 GCA_016869775.1 Alphaproteobacteria bacterium | reverse complement strand
TCGGTTCCTTGATTCAAAGAGGCCTTCCCAAAAGAATAAGGTAGCCGCTCCTTGTATAATAATCTTTTTTGCGAAGATTCAAAGGGACTCTAAATATAGTAGGCCTCATTATTATAAACCCTTATTTGATCGATATATTTAAAATTCAACTCTTGCACCGTCTTTCCCCATTTCATAATCCAGTTTTTGTGACCAATGGATGGCAAATACTCCCCAATTGTAGTCGGGAACATATTTAGCGATAAAGTTAGAGGTATCATTGGTTGGAGAGAAATCAAGTATATCCGTTACGATCACATTTGGTTGAGTGGATGCACTTTCAAAAATTGTTTTTTGAGGCGCGCCAATTTGCCACAAGGTATCTGTAGCATCAATCTCGATTATTATTGAGTTATAATAGGATGTATCAGCACCATCAAAATATTGATTAGAGTATTGCTGAGAATACGATTGTAAAAAGAAAAGACTGCATAATAAGAAAAGGTAGTGTTTTGATTTCATACATAAATAGTTATAATTAAAAATAAATTTGTTACTCTTTTTTCAAAATGTTTGAAAATAAATAAAAAAAAATATTTACCTTAACTGATTAATTAATTTAAAAACCTGTGAAAATGGAAGAATTAGAGGACAGTACTTATGCAGGTAACTCTTTATCTGTGGACAATGAAGTGAAAAGTTTTTTATTGGAAACAGCTCAATGGGCAAAATTTATTTCGATAGTAGGTTTTGTTGGCGTAGGATTTATGGTTTTAGGAGGTTTAATGCTAGCTGGTGTAGGTGGAGGATATTTTGCAATAATGGTAATAATTTACCTCTTGATGGCCCTTATCTATTTTTTTCCGATACTTTATTTGTACAAAGCTGCAGTAGGACTAAAAAATGGAATCAATTCTAATAATCAAGAACTGTTTAAAGACGGAGTTCAAAATTTGAAATCTCATTATAAATTTATTGGTATCCTGACAACAGTTGTATTATCACTATATGTTTTATCGATTATATTTGGTCTGTTAGGAGCTTTGATGCGTTAATTTTTTTAGAAATAGATATAAAGTGATCTTTTTGATCGCTTTTTTTTTGCCTATAAATTAAATCGGTCCAAAGTGTAAAATGGTAAAGCAATGGGCCAAGTTTAAATAAAAACATTACATTTACATTGCTGTGAAATACAGACAATTACTTTTTACTTTTTACTTTTTTATTAGTGCTTTCTAGTCAGGTAGATGGGCAACAGCTTTTACCAGCTTTAACATAGAAGAGAAATGGAGCAAGTGATTCGTCAGCGATCATAAAAATTGAAAAGATCTACAAACAAGAAGTAAACAAACATCCCAAGGATGAATTGTTATTTAAATTATGAAAGTTTTCATTTTATGATTCACTTGGGTTTCAAACTCTGGAAGATAGTTTTGCTCAAGAATTACTTCCCAATGCAGAAAAAATAAATAATGTCTTTGCTTCTAGAATTTGTGCCGCTCAGAATGCCACAATTTTTATAGATTCATTATTAGCTAATGACGACGAAACAAAAATTATTTTCATGGGAGATTTGAACGATTATCCCGAAGATA
>VGDJ01000208.1 GCA_016869775.1 Alphaproteobacteria bacterium | reverse complement strand
AAGATAAAAAGTATCTTGCATTTGCCTTGCAGGGTGGTCGCTTGGCATATTTAGTGCAGTAAAATTATGGAAATCATCTTCAATTTCTGGACCTTGAGCAAATTCAAAACCAAGAGCGTTAAAAATATTTTCAATATCCGCCATCACTTTATTTATCGGATGAATTAAGCCTTGATTTTGCGAACGAACTGGCGCCGAAATATCGATTTTTTCGGTTTGTAATTTTTTGGCTAATTCGATATTTTCGAAAAAAACTTTTTTCTCGTCAATTTTTTGCGTTATAAAATTTCTAACCTCGTTAATCTTGGCTCCGAACGATTTTTTTTCGTCGGGTGAAAGATTTTTTAGCTCCAAAAATAAATCATTTAAAGCAGATTTTTTGCCCAAAAAACGCACTCGAATTTCTTCAAGTTCGGCTTGATTTTGCAGATTTTCAAAATGTGAATTGAAATCAGATAAAATATTTTCTATACTCATTGTAAAATTTATCGTAATATATTTTGATATTATGTATTAAAATTATATCATCCCTTTACTAAATTTAAACAAAAATTTTATGTCCATAAATTTATTCGGCGCTTCCACTCTTTTAAAAAAAGAAGTTTATCGATTTTTTAAAGTTTATCACCAAACTTTATTTTCTCCCGTGGTCAATATTTTGCTGTTTTTAGCGGTGTTTAATTTATCGGTTGGCAATCATATTCAAACCGTTGAGGGCGTTGATTTTGCCATATTTATGTCGGCGGGTTTAATTATGATGGCATCAATTCAAAACGCTTTCGCCAACTCTTCTTCGTCATTCGTGATGGGAAAGGTGATGGGACACATTGTCGATTATTTAATTCCTCCGCTTGGTGCATTAGAATTATTGCTGGCATTTACACTTGGAGCTATTATTCGTGGCATTTGCGTTGGGGTTGTCGCTTATTTAACAATATTAATTTTTGTGCCTCTTGGTTTTCATAATTTCTTCATCGCTCTTTTTTATTTATTCATCGGGTGTATGTTGCTTGGGCTTCTTGGAGTTTTATGCGGAATTTTATCGGAAGGATTCGACCAAATGTCGGCAATGACAAGCTACTTAATCACTCCATTAACTTTTTTATCTGGCACTTTTTATTCGACCAATTCATTGCCAGAATTTTGGAAAAATATTTCGCATTTTAATCCATTTTTTTATATGATTGATGGCTTTAGATATGGCATTACTGGGCATAATGACGGCGATTTAACTATTGGCGCATTCTATCTGATTTTTATCAATTTGGCGTTGGCATTAATAATTTATAAGATGTTTAAGGTTGGATATAAAATAAAACAATAAATAGGGTTTATAATTAATTTTTCTTTTATGATTTTCTCAAAATGTTTTATTTTAAAATAAAATAAAAATTTATTTTAAAATTTCTTGCAAGCTATGTTTTTCATTAAATAATTTAGTTAATACCATTTCAACTAATAAATGAACCATTTAGGTATTTATAAATTAAGCTTTATCTTTTTGGCTAAAAATCTTCAAAAAGCCTCAGCTGTATGGATATACAGCTTCATTTTTTAAAGATTTTTATCTCACTA
>VGDJ01000207.1 GCA_016869775.1 Alphaproteobacteria bacterium | reverse complement strand
AATTATCCCAACAAAATTTTCATCAACTTTTATTGCAAAAGCAAGATTATTGGGGCTCGAATAGCACATAGAGTCCAGCCAATTTTGATGAGTTTTTTCATCAATATATTGAATAGAAAAAAACGGCAAAACACTTAGAGAGTTTCACCAATTTCTAGCTTCTAGCTGAATGTTTTTTGGCAAACTTATCAAATTAATGAACTCGATTTTCATAAAATTTATACTCCATTAATTTTTAAATTCTTACAAATGTAACAGTTAAAATTTATTATATTTTTGTTAATCATTTAAAAATTTTATAGTTTTATCAATTATAATATCTTGTTCAAAATCTTGCAGGTTATAAAAAATCGGCAACCTTACTAGAGTTTTAGAGACCTCATCAGTATTTTTCATTGAACCATAAGCTCTTGAATATTTCTTACCAGCTTTTGAACTATGCAATGCCACATAATGAAAAGGTGTCAAAATACCATTTTCCTTCATATGATAAATAAAACTATCACGAGTGGATTCATTTTTAAAGCGCAAATAGAACAAATGGGCATTATGCTGACAGTCTTCAGTGATTGAAGGTAATTTTATTTTTTCTTTTAACATAAAAGGTTCAAATATTTTATAATATTTGCTCCAAATTTCCATTCTGCGCTGTTTAATTTTTTCTGAAATTTCTAAATTTGAAAACAAAAAAGCTGAAATCAAATCACTTGGCAAATAACTCGAACCCGCTTCAACCCACGAATATTTATCAACCAATCCTTTTAAAAATTTAGTTCGATCGGTTCCTTTTTCACGAATAATGTGAGCACGATCAATAAAATCTTCGTTATTGGTTAAAAAAGCACCTCCTTCACCTGAGATAATATTTTTAGTTTCATGAAACGAAAAACAACCAATATCACCAATTGTTCCAAGATATTTATTTTTATATTTTGAATCAAAAGCTTGCGCCGAATCTTCGATAACTAACAAATTATATTTTTTAGCAATTGCAATAATTTTATCCATTTCGCAAGCAATTCCCCCATAATGAACAACAACAATAGCTTTGGTTTTTTTTGTAATAGCTGATTCAAAAAGACTCTCATCAATGTTACAATTATCAGAACGAATATCTATAAATACTGGGGTTAAGCCTCTAAGCACAAAGGCATTTGCGGTAGATACAAATGAGTAGGATGGCATTATTATTTCATCACCCTGCTTTGCATTGAGCATAAAAGCAGACATCTCTAGCGAAGCAGTACAAGAATGAGTGATTAAACAAGATTTTATAGCAAATTTTTTTTTAATAAAATTACTGCATAGTGCTGTATATTTCCCATCTCCAGAGGTGTGTCCTATATCGATAACGTCTTTTATATAAGCTAACGCATTAATATCAAAATTTGGTTTATTGAAAGGAATTTTATATTGATTCATGGTTTTAATATTTTTAAAGAAATTCAACCATTCCTTGTCAAATCTCATTTTAAATTAAATCTAATTTAACCCAACTTATAAAAATCACATTAGCTTTCCAAGCAATCAAATTCTAATTTTAATTTTCAATCTTTTAATTTTTAAAAATGTTTGTT
>VGDJ01000206.1 GCA_016869775.1 Alphaproteobacteria bacterium | reverse complement strand
AAACAATAGCGTAATTAGAACATAAATCTGATGAAACAAATATTTCCAAAAAGATAGAGCAAGATATTTCAGATTATAAAAAACCTGCACATTTACAGTAATAAACTGCAGTAAAAGTGTTTTTAGAGCCAGCCCTATTGCACCAAGACCTAATCCTAAGTAAAGATTTGACCCTATCAAAAACCAAGTTAACAAAATACTTATTGGCATAACGCATATGCCAATATTTCTATACTGCCTTGTCTTTCCAGTTGCAAAAAATAGCGATCCACTCAATTGACCGTATGTTTGATGGATTGGATATAAAAACATTAATGCAATTGGCAATGCCGCACCTTTAAAGCTATCTCCTCCGAATAAGTAGGTAAATGTCTCGGCATGAGAAACAAAAAATATTGCTAAAATGGCTACGATAGTATAAAGTCTCGGAACAAAATTGTTATATAACTTAGCAATTCTTTTTTTATCCCCCTCAAAATGAGCGATAGAAAATTCTCTTGTTATTAACTGTGTCATTGCCGCAGTAAATAGAAAAGATATACTAGACAACTTAAAAGCAAGACCAAAATACCCTTGTTGGACAGATCCAGAAACTTTAGTAAGAAGCCAATAATCAAATACACCAACAATCATCCCAACAAAACTATATACCAACAATGGGGAGGAATAGTTCCAAAAAAAATGTAATTTTTGTCTCAATTCAATAAAACTCAAGCTGGGAATATTAGAGAGATGCACTCCGTTATGACTTAGAATAAAAATCCATAAAAAAATAAGCGAAAGCGTAATTAAGAGATTATAAATAAAAAAAGTAAATAGATTTATAAGTCCAAAAAAATAAATCAAAGAAAGTATCAATAATGCTCCTCCCTTTTGAATGACAAGAATTAGTTCCCCCTTTACTGTCAAGCCATACGCATCTACAATCTTATAAACTGATTCACTAATCCAAATCAATATAGTGTAAATAATGGCCAAGAATACGAACAATGTTTTTTGTCCTGGAAAAATTAAAGCAGATACATCAAACAAATAAACTGCTGCAGTAGAAACGGAAACTATTAAGGATAAGAAAAATATAAGAATAAAGTAAAATCTTATAATTGTCCTGTCTTTCTGATTTTGAGATAACTTTGTATAAAATCCTATTGATGTGCCTGAGTCAAAAAAGCCAAAGACTTGTTGAAACAAATTTGTAAGAAAAGTAAACTGCCCATATGACTCAGGTCCTAATCCCCTTGGAATGATAGCCTGCATAATCATCAATATTGGAGTAGTTATAATTTTTGACACCACTTTATACTTATATCGTCTTATAAAGGAATCGTTTTCCATAACTTTTTATGATATAAAGCCGAATATCTAACTATTATATTTCATTATAGCCTACCATCAACCAAACTCCTGTCCAAAACAGATTTGGTATCAAAAATAACAGTGTTAGTATTAGATTTGAGCGACTTATAATTAAGGGCCAAAAACTCTTTATGGGAAACCGCCAATAATATTGCTTCGTATTTAAATGAAATTTTATCGATTAAATGAATACCGCATTCCTTCTCAACTTCATATTTGTCT
>VGDJ01000205.1 GCA_016869775.1 Alphaproteobacteria bacterium | reverse complement strand
TGTTTCAGAAGACTCATTTTTTAATTCTTCTTGTTTTTTATCCTGTTTAAAAAAATCTAAAATAGATTTGGACAATGGATTTTTTTCGATTTTTTCATAATTTTGAAACGCGGGATTGGGTGCATTCGATTTATTATAATAATTAAAAAGAATATGACCCGTATTTACAAAGTATTGGGTAGGGTTATTAAAATTGTTGAGTGTTTTTTCTAAATCATCCAATTCACATTTAAGGGAAAATTTTTTATCCAATTCTTCATCTGTAATAGTATGGTAGGGAATTGCACAAATTGCATCAAATTCCTTTTTTAATTGATTGTATTTATTTTGAAGTTCTGTTCTTTTCTTTTTTTGATTTTCAAAGGATTTAATAACTTCTTGATGTTTTATATCAATGTTTACCGGTTGCAAATCTTTTTTTTTGTTTTTTTCTTTATTAAATAATAACATAAAAATCTTTGTTTTTTTATATTATAGATAATTGATATATTTTTAAATAAACAATTTGATTCGTCTATAATCAATAGAAAAATAGCATGCATTTAAATATAATTAGAATGAATAATGACTTAGTAATAACAATTATTAAACTATCATTCATATATGGGATGATAATGGATGGCTGGCAATTTAATTATATTGATAATCATACAATGGAATTTAAAAAAAAAAGAAATGGTGTTGAAAATATAAATTTGACGAAATTGTTAAAAAAACACTTGTAAACCTATGGATTAAATATTTAGAATTAATTTTTTTCTTTTACTTTATGTAAATGAGTGCGTTTTTCTAAAAATATTTTCTTTACATATTATATAAAAAACTAAAATGGGTGGAGGTCTCATGCAACTTGTCGCTTACGGTGCTCAAGATATTTATCTTACGGGCAACCCTCAAATCACTTTTTGGAAGGTTTCTTATAAACGCCACACGAACTTTTCTATGGAAGCCATTGAACAAACATTCAACGGCGCTGCTGATTTCGGCCGCAAAGTCACCTGCACCATTTCCCGCAACGGTGATTTAATCTACCACGTGTATCTCCAGGTCACTCTTCCTCAAGTCAGAGTGTCTGGCACCCAACAATTCCGTTGGTTAAACTGGCTCGGCCACGTCATGATTGCTCAAGTTGATGTCGAAATCGGTGGTCAACGCATTGATCGTCAATACGGTGATTGGCTCCACATCTGGAACGAACTTTCCCAAACTGTTGGCCACGCTTCTGGTTATGCTTCCATGGTTGGCAACGTTCCCCGTCTTACTCAACCCATCACTGGTGCTGGTGCTGTAGGCGCTTCTGGAGCTGTTGGCACCAACCCCGCTCTTATGGCTGGAACTGGTGCTAACCCTGCTGCCATGGCTTTTGGTCAATGCGATCTTGAAGGCTGCATGCCCGAAACCACTCTCTACATCCCCCTTGAATTCTGGTTTTGCCGCAACCCCGGTCTTGCTCTTCCTTTAATCGCTCTTCAATACCACGAAGTTAAGATAAACCTCGAATTCCGCAACGCCAGCAGCTGCTTCTGGTTTAACGATGTTGGTAATACATCTGCTCCTTCCGTCAGCCTCAAGGCCGCTTCTCTCTATGTCGATTA
>VGDJ01000204.1 GCA_016869775.1 Alphaproteobacteria bacterium | reverse complement strand
TGACCTTTCCAAAAGAATTGGTTGCGAAAAAAATTTTGAATTTCCAATTCAATGCCCTGTTTGCGCTTCTTTAATCGAAAAAAATAATGATGATGTAGTTCTAAGGTGTAGCGGAGGATTGTCGTGCGATGCTCAACTTATTGAAACTCTTAAACATTTCGTTTCAAAAGATGCTTTTGACATTGCAGGTCTTGGAAAAAAACAAATTGAAAATCTTTTTTATGAAGGACGAATTAAGTCTTTTGCAGATATTTTTTCTCTTGAAGATAGAGAAAAAACAAGTGATTTTCCATTAATCAAAAAATCTGGGTGGGGTCACAAATCAGTTGAGAATTTATATTTAGCAATTAATCAAAAACGCACGATTGATCTAGACAGATTTATTTATGCAATAGGGATTAGGCATATTGGAGAATCAACCGCAAAAACTTTGGCAAATCATTTTATAACTTATCAAAAATTCATCAATTTTTTTAAAAAATATAGCCAATATTCTCCGGATGAAATTTTGTTAATGCAAAGCGAAAATTCAAATAACCAAATTGATGATTATAAAGAATTTATAGCGATTGATGGAATAGGTGAAAAATTAGCTCATACAACTTTGGCTTTTTTTCGCGATAAAAAAAATTGTCAAATGATTGAAGAGGTTGCCAAATATCTCAACATTTTGGATATGAAATCTAAAATTGTAAATCCTGATTTATTTGGTAAATCAATTGTTTTCACAGGCACTATGAATAAAATGACTCGAGCTGAGGCCAAAAAAGTAGCTGAAGATTTAGGGTTGAAAGTTTTGGGAAGTGTATCCTCAAAAACTAATTTTGTTGTAGCAGGCTTAGAATCTGGTTCTAAGCTTAAAAAAGCCCAAGAATATGGTGTTAAAATTTTAAATGAAGATCAATGGTTAGAATTAATTCGATAAATTTACTCATTAAAAATATTGCAATATTGATAGTTAAATTTTATCAAAGGTTTTTAACTTTTTTTGTTGGCACTCATCATTGCAGATTTAGTCCCTCATGTTCAAATTACATGATAGAGGCTATAGAAAAAAAGGGCGTTATTAAAGGAGTTTTTTTTGGATTTGTTAGAATATTAAGATGTAATCCTTTTAACAAAAAAACTGGTTTTGACCCAGTTGAATAAATATTGACACAAATAAATCATCTTAAACCGAAATTAATATTTATTAACATATAATAATGAAATTCTTCAAACTTAAAATTGCCATATTTATAACAATTTATTTTAGTTTTGATATACTATATTCAAATACATCAAATGCTAATCCGCCAGTTCTTGACATCAAAAAATTATTAGAAGAAAAAATCAGAGAAGCCGAATCAACAAACAAACCCGATATTGAATCTTTGGGACTAGATAATGTTGATAAAAAAAATCCTACTCAAGATATAATAAATTCAAGTTTAAATCAAATTAACAATTCAAATAAATCTGAGATTCAAAAATCTTCAAATTCTTCTCAACAAGAAACGCCAAATTTAAACCTTAATAACAAAACTAAATTCTCAAGAACTGATTTTTCAAAATCAATTCACAAGAAATCAAATAAAAAAATCTCTAAAAAGTTAGTTACTAAAATTTCAAACAAAAATAGCAAAAATAACG
>VGDJ01000203.1 GCA_016869775.1 Alphaproteobacteria bacterium | reverse complement strand
CCCAAACAATCGAAACCTAGCCAATCAAAATGTTAAAAATATTATCAACCCATCTAAAAACGAAATCGTTGAGACAAAACTCATTATAAATAAACCAATTGACAAAAACACCATCAAAAAGATTGCAAACAAAAATAATGAATTTTGTTGGCCGGTTCAGGGGCAAGTAATTTCAAGATTTGGGCCTAAAAGCACTGGCATGTTCAATGATGGCATCAACATCAAAGCGCGCGATGGCCAAAGTGTGATTGCCTCGGAAGACGGAATCATCGCTTATGTTGGCGATGAGCTAAAGGGTTATGGCAATTTAGTTATCATAAAGCACGCTGGTGGCTGGATTTCTGCTTATGCACACCTCAAAAATTACGGTGTTGAATTGGGTCAAAAAATTAACAAAGGTCAAAAAATTGGTATTGTTGGTAATTCTGGCAAAGTCAAATCTCCTCAATTATATTTTGGTCTGCGCAAGGGAAGAGAAGCTGTGAATCCCGAAAATTATCTCAAATCTTAAACTCAATTTATGTCTTTTTTTAAACTTTTTTCGAAAGCAAAAATTGCTGACCAACTCAAAAATAGTTCACAAAAACTTTCTTTGGCCATCACTCAAATTTTTACTCACAAACAACTTGATAATCAAACTCTTGATGAGCTAGAAGAAATTCTGATTTTAAACGACCTTGGGAGTGATTTTGCTTCGAAAATTGTTAATAATTTGAAAGCCCAAAAATTTGAAAAAAACATCGATATTACCACTGTTAAAGATTTTTTGGCACTTGAGCTCGAAAAAATTCTAAAACCTTGCCAAAGCTCTATCGATATCGATAATAGCATTAAAAAGCCTTTGGTAATTGTTTTTAATGGCGTTAATGGCGCTGGCAAAACCACTACTATCGGCAAAATTGCCTTCAACTTAAAAAATCAAAACAAAAAAGTGTTAATTGCCGGTTGCGATACTTTTAGAGCTGGAGCCTCAAGCCAGCTTGAAATTTGGGCCAAAAGAGCCGAATGTGAAATTATTTTAGCTCTCAAAGATGGCGAGGATCCAGCTTCTGTGGCCTATCGCGCCCTCGATCATGCTCAAAAAAATAATTTCGATGTCTTGCTTGTTGATACTGCAGGAAGATTGCAAAATAAACAAAACCTCATGGATGAACTCAAAAAAATTAACACCGTAATTAAAAAACTTGATACCTCGGCTCCTCATTACAATATTTTAATTGTTGACGCCACAATTGGTCAAAACTCCAAATCTCAAACTGAGATTTTTAATAAAACTGTTGGTATTGACGGCATTATAGTTACCAAGCTTGACGGAAGCTCTAAGGGTGGTGTTGTGGTAGCAATTTCTAAGATATTTTCTAAACCGATTTATGCGATTGGCATTGGTGAAAAAATCGAAGATCTGCAAGAATTCGATGCTCATGAATTCGCCAAAAAACTGGTGGGTTAAGTTTAGCTGTTTTTGAAAGTTTTTAAATTATATTTTGTTATCGAGAAGGTTTGTGACAATCATTTTTTTGCTCTCTTTCACCTTGATGTTGTGCGCTTTGAGGATTTGGCGAAGGCGTTTGATTGGCTGTTGAGTTCATAGCAAAATTTGGAATAAAACTCCGCTCTCCTCCTCCTATTTCTAGAGCAA
>VGDJ01000202.1 GCA_016869775.1 Alphaproteobacteria bacterium | reverse complement strand
TTAAGAAAATTTTAAATTTATAATATAAGTTCTCAAAAGTCTAGCAAAACGGGATTTTCATCCCGTATAAATTCTTTTAATTCTCTAGAAAAAAATCCATAGTAATTCTGGTTTGATCTGCGACTTTTTTACCATCAAGTGTCGCCGGGTGAAATCGCCATAGCTTCACAGCCTCTATCGCAAGCTCATCTAAGCCATAGCCTAAGCCCTTGATAAGCTTAACATCAGCGACAATGCCGTTTTCATCGATAGAAACCATCAAAATAACCTTGCCTTCAATCTCATCCTCAATCGCTTCTCGAGTGTATTTAGGTCTTATCTTTTGCAATACCTTAGCAGACACAAATTGAGGTTCAGCTTGAACTTCGTTCGAAGGCTTTGTTCCTAAAATATTTACAGAATTATCTTTTTTTTTCTTAACGTGAGGTGTGATAACAATAGGTTCTTCAACATGAATCTTTTGAATTTCTATTTTATCGTCTTTTTTTTTATTGTTGATTTGTGCTGCACTTTTGGACCAGTAATTTTGACTTTTTACTTCATCAACCTTATCAAGCGCATTTAAAACAGTCGCTTCTGTTTTCTTCAATTGATTTTCAATTTCTCTTTCTTCTTTTTCTCCAAATTGATCGTCTGTTACAGTCACAACTTGCTGTTGCTTAGACACATTGAATTTGCTAGCAACAAAATTATAACTTCTGTCACACACAATATATAAACTTGTCACAAAAATCCAAGCCATTACCATAACCTTAAACACAAAGAAATATACCTTGATATCTTCTTTTTTCATGAAATTTTCCTTTGAAAGGGTTTTGTTTTTTATTGATATAGATATTATAAACTATAGTTTGACAACTTTCACGAGGTCATGATAAAGTAATATTTAATAAAAAGGGCAATTAAAAACTCAAAAGACTAGAAAAACGGGATTTTCATCCCGTTTCAAAATCAACTAAACCGCAATTTATTTAATTATTATTTAATTAAATTTGATTTAATTTGCTGAGATAAATTATCTAAATTAGAATAATCAGGATCAATAATAGAAAATAATTCCATTTCATCAACACAAGTATCTAAAGTCACAGTTAATTCATCCATAGTTAAATGGATATAATAAATCATTTCATTTAATCCGCCTTGATAAATTGGATCAAACCAACAAAGAACAACTTCATCCCAATCTTGGCCAAATTCATCTTCAGGCAAAATATCACGGATTTCAATTTGAGCAAAATCTGAACTTAATTTTTCAACTAAAATTTCAGCGGTATCTTTTAAAAATTCACAACTCATTGAGTGTTTCCTTTTTTAAGGTTGAGGTTTTTTGGATTATACTTTTATTATAAACTATTGTTTCACATCTTTCACGTAGCAATATTAAGACAGAGGGCTGCCCGCACGGGAAGTTCAGTTTTTTCAGATTTGCTAGCAAATCGGGAAGTCTCACGACCTCCCAATCAATCAACTCAAACCGCAGGTCACCAGGTTATGACAAACTTATTTAATCAATACCCAACACTTAGATGGGAATTTTTTCTTGCCAACCAATGCCAGGAATTCAGTGGAACACATCAATCCTTGTTCATTACGACTCCATTCACAGGTCTTAAGAAAATCCATGACTTTACCAGCAGGAGTGCATTG
>VGDJ01000201.1 GCA_016869775.1 Alphaproteobacteria bacterium | reverse complement strand
GATATAAATACACCATAAAAAATTCCAAGCCCGCCAAATGAGGGAACGGGGGCAGTATGCAATTTTCTGACATCATCTGGATTGTCATACAACTTTTTTTCTTTTGCAATCCTGATTATGATGGGGACGCAGTAGAAAGTGATTGCAAAAGATAATATGGCACTCAAAAACAGTTGTTCCATAAACTAGAACTAGACGATAAGGATTAGGTAAAAGTCGGGTTTTTTGTTTAAATAATTGCAGTTAGGAGTTAGCACTTAGAAAATTTACTTTAAACGATTAAATACCCTACAAACTCGTCAAAAAAAAGAATTGATGAGAATTAACCCGAAACTATTGTGTTTAAAACCTCTTTAGCAATTTGCCTTCTATCATACGCTTTAGCTAATTGGCTACAGCCGTTCTGAAGTTTTTTATAAACAGATTCTTTAATTATTTCATTGCACTTGGAGATAAAGTCTTCTTCATTCTCTGGCTCAAAACAAATCCCAGCATCAAAAGACTCAATCAAATCTTTTGTTTCCCCCTCTAATCCTAGTAAAATTGGCTTGTGGAGTGCAGCTGCTTCAAATATTTTACTAGGTATTACGGTCTTAAAGGTATTACTCTTTTTTAAATTAACTAGTGCAACATCCATTAATGATAAATATCTGACAATATCTTGCTTCGGAACAGATGATAAAAAAGTAATATTACGTAAACCTAATTTTTCAGAAGAACTTAACAAATTGGCTTTTTCAGCCCCGTCCCCAATGAATAAAAAGTGAACTCCAGGAATTTCATCTTGAATTTTAGGTAGTGAGTGAACAATAAAGCTTAAACCATGCGCCATCCCATGGGTGCCTATGTAAGCAAAAATTATTTTTTGATTTAAAATAGGATTAGCTTTCAATAGATACACATCCTTGTCTCTTGGACTGTAATGGTCAAGTATCACTCCATTTTTATGTACAAAAATCTTATCTGGGTCAACACCATTTCCTGCAATTATTTCTTTAAATGAATTGGTTACAACAATTATTTTCTTTGCTGACTTATACAGCCCATACTCAAGCCACTCTAGAAATTTATAAAAACCATTTTTCTTTATTGCACCAACTGCAACGATAGATTCGGGCCATAAATCACGAACCTCCATGATCCAGGACCTATTTTTAAAAAAAGATAGACATCGCCCAGCTATTGCTGTGAAAAACTGTGGTGAGGTAGCGATGATTATATCAGTACGCACAAAAAGTCCAACGAAAAAAGCCATCACTGCAAATGATGTATAATCAATAACTCTCTTTAAAAAACCTTCATTAGCTGTAATATAAGACCAAACCCTAATTACTTTAATTCCATCTAAAACCTCTTTTGATATTAACTTATTTGAATAACCACTAAATACTTTGCCTGTTGGAAAATTGGGTGCACATGTAATGATGGTAACTTGAAATCCCATCTTAACCCACTCGCGTGCATGATCATATGTTCTAGATGCAGGAGCATTCGTTTCTGGAGGGAAATTGTCTGTTAAAAATAAAATGTGCTTAATTTGTTTCATTTTAATATGCCCTTTCATCCCCTTTCAATAAATTAACTATAGTTTGGAAAATAATCTGGCAATCGAGCCAAAAGCTCCAGTTTTCGATGTACCAAAGATCAAAAGCCA
>VGDJ01000200.1 GCA_016869775.1 Alphaproteobacteria bacterium | reverse complement strand
CAATCGCAGTTGGCGTCCGAGATGAAGAATTATTCACTACAGTTGCCAGCCGTTTAGCAAGCCTAGATAAACGCTTAGACGAAAAACAAAAACAAGAATTTCAAAAAAAAGCTGGTGGCAAAACAATTTCGCAGGTAGCCAAAGACCTACTAGAAGCCTTTGATCCAGATATTTTAGAAGAAATTGCCGATCAAGAAAAAATCGAAAAATTTCAAAATGAAGCTGCTAAAGTTTTTACGGGTGAGCTTAATGAATTTATTGAAAATGCTCGCAAAACTCTTGAGCAAAAAATTGATCTTTGCAACCCAGACGAGGTGATATTTGCAGGATGGCATCAGGATAATAAAGACAAGGCTTTTGAGTTAATCAAAAATTTTGAAGATTGGATTTTGGCCAACAAAGATGAACTTAACGCTTTGCAGATTTTTTATAATCAGCCTTTTCGTCGTAGAGAGCTTACTTTTATTGACATCAAGGAAGTTTTAGAAAAATTAAAAACCGAAAAACCACTTCTAAACCCACTTAATGTTTGGAAGGCTTTTGAAGCGACACAAGAAGTAAATGGCGAAGTTAATGGACAAGCTGAAAATGAGTTCACCGCTTTAATTTCACTGATTCGTAAAAACAGTGGAATTGATAAAACACTCACCACTTACAACAAAACTGTAGATAAAAATTTCCAGAATTGGGCTTTTAAAAAGCAGGCTGGAAGTCTGAAATACAACGAAGAACAAATGCAGTGGTTGCGCTTAATAAAAGAGCATAATGCTTCCAGCTTTCACATCGAGAAAGATGATTTTGATTTAAACCCATTTAATGCGAGAGGCGGACTTGGTAAAATGTGGCAATTATTTGGTGATCAAACTGAGGCGATCATTGATGAACTAAACGAGGCTTTGAGTGTATGAAAATAGAGGAAAAGCAATTACCTAATGGTTGGGAAGTAAAGAAGTTAGGAGAAGTTTGTGATGTTTTAGATAATTTACGTAAACCAATAAATTCAACTGAACGTCAAAAAAGAATTTTAGGAAAAAATCAAAAAGATCTTTTTCCATACTACGGAGCAACTGGACAGGTTGGTTGGATTGATAATTTTATTACAAACGGAGATTACATTTTAGTTGGAGAAGATGGAGCTCCATTTTTAGATTTATTCAAAGAGAAAGCTTACAAAATTAGTGGAAAAACTTGGGTAAATAATCATGCCCATATTTTGAAAGGAAAAAAAGAAAAGGTTTTAGATAATTTTGTTTTGTTCTATCTAAATTCTATCAATTACCGTGATTTTGTAAATGGAACTACTCGATTAAAACTAACAAAAAGTAACCTAGTAGATATTCCATTTGTTGTTCCACCACTAGTCGAACAACAAGCAATCGTTGCCAAAATTGAAGAACTTTTTGTTGAGTTAGAAAATGGCAAACAAGAGCTTTTAACTGCTCAAGCTAAACTCAAAACCTATCGTCAAAGTCTTTTAAAATCAGCATTTGAAGGCCGCCTCACTAATGAAAATTTAAAAGATGGCGAATTGCCGAAAGATTGGGAAATGAAGAAGTTGAGGGAAATAACTTCTGATTTAGGGGATGGTTTGCACGGCACGCCACAATATTGTGAAAAGGGCGAATATTACTTTATTAATGGCAATAACTTAACTGACGGTAGAATTGAAATAAAAGAAAATACTAAAAGAACAAGATTTGAGG
>VGDJ01000199.1 GCA_016869775.1 Alphaproteobacteria bacterium | reverse complement strand
CACTTTTGGTCTATCCAAACCTTCTGTATAGCCCACAAATACAGTAAAATAATCACTTCTGGGGGATTAGCTCAGTTGGTAGAGCAGCGGACTCTTAAAAACGTTGTTAAGAGTCACCCCATCTAACAGCCGCGCTGTTTCTATGGCATCACTACTTTTTAATCAGACACTTTTTTAATTGCACACCGTATGCACACTTCGATTGCTCTTTGTGTGTTATGAAATTACGCTTTTACAATGAGAAAGCGTATGGAAACTACACACGAAGTTATTAAACACAAACTAATTGTATTCAAGCGTGCTAACAGTGAACTAATATGCGTATAAAAGAAATAACTGTTAAAACACCACAGCAACAGCGTATTGATGCACTAAAGCGCAGTGCTGATAGCGCAAAACAGACGTATAAGAACGAAAAGAAGCGTATGCAGATACAACAGACACAGCAACGATTGAATAAGCTAAAGACTACGTTTTAGTAAACGCAGGTTTTTTTGCACTTAACTACTTTTTTGTTAGATATGGTGATTTTTTACCACGCTGTTTAATATGTAAATTGAATCAAAAGCGTTAGGTTTTTGTATTTAAACAGTAGTATTACAAATTTGTTTTATTGGTAAGGTGAATACAAATAAAAAAGCCACTACAAAGAGTGGCTTATTATGAAAATAATAAAATAACAGCTTTATATCTTTTTAGTAGTAAACAATAAACTTCTTGAAGTAAGAGCAGTATATGAATTCATATTAAGCAAGTTATGCTTTGTCTCATTATACAAATCCACATCATAACTTTCTAGTGAATTCATTTGCCTCCAATGACTGAATTTTAAAAAAGGAAATAATAAATAATAAAGTAGTTTCGATTTTGATTGAACCTTGTCACAAAATAATTTCATTGGACCAAAACCAGATTTTCTTAGTCCATAGTCGAAGTAAGCTAAATGCAATGGCATAATATGCCCACATAGCCTGCCTGCGTTTTCAGGCTTAATAGATGGTGGCTTGTAAAACTCAAAAAATCCTGTAATAAAGAATTTCAACCTAGAATTCAAACTTAATGTATTCGGTGTAGAAATAATTAATATTCCATTTGGCTTAAGGATGCGATAACACTCATCTATAAAATCATATGGACATCTCAAATGCTCAATTACCTCTATTGAGTAAACAATATCAAAGCTTGAATTAGCGAAAGGCAATTTCTTATTAAAATCTGCCTGTTTAAAATTTACTTCATTAGCTTGGAATAATTTTTTATCAAAGTCTGTAGCAAGTAAATTTTTTGAATTAAATTTTTTGGAAGTTAGAAAATCGTGAACTCTTCTTGATAAATGCCCTCTTCCTGCGCCTAAATCTACAATCTTAGATTTTTTTGAAATCAACGAGCTAAGAAGTTCAAAAACCTTGTCATTTGTTTTTTTATGTGATGCAGAAGGTATATTCATAATTTTCCTAAAATATTTTTTTGTAATTTTTAGTTTACAAAAAAAGTCAGTATATATCATCACCCCTCAATGATGGCAACTAACAGAGTTATTTTAGCACACCCCTATTCCACCCCTATCACTTTTGACCTATCCAAACCTACTGTATAGCCCACAAATACAGTAAAATAATCACTTCTGGGGGATTAGCTCAGTTGGTAGAGCAGCGGACTCTTAATCCGTTTGTCGCGAGTTCGACCCTCGCATCCCCCACCACTAA
>VGDJ01000198.1 GCA_016869775.1 Alphaproteobacteria bacterium | reverse complement strand
ATGCTTTAGTTGCAGTTGCGATTGCAAAATATTTTAATTTTGGCGCTGAGCAAATTAAAAAAGGTTTAGCTAGTTTTACGGGCGTAAAACAGCGTTTTACAAAGGTTGGGAGCTACGAAGGTGTAACTATAATTGATGATTATGGTCATCACCCAACCGAGATAAAAGCTACCCTCAAGGGCGCACGCAACTTAGTTAAAAACCATAAATTGATATGTGTTTTTCAGCCTCATAAATACACGCGCGTTCGTGATTTGTTTAATGAATTTTGTCATGCTTTCGAATATGCAGATTGCGTGATCGTCACCGACATTTATTCGGCTTCGCAAGCTCCAATTGATGGTATTACCCAAGATTCTTTAATTGAGGGAATTAAAAAAACTGGTCATCCAAAAGTTATTAAATTGAATCACGAAAATGATTTGGCCTCAGTTTTAAAAAATGAAATTAATTCTGGTGATATGGTTTTATGCACTGGTGCTGGCACTATTAGCTCATGGGCCCACAAACTCGAAGAACAACTCAAAAAACTATAAGATGGAGTTAATAATAAAAGATTTGGAAACTAAAAATGCAATGCTGGAAACCCACTTTTTGGTCCAACAAATGTATAAGAATCTTGATTATAAGGCGTTTGAGTTGGCTCTTGATGAAATGATAATGCGCAATGATTATAAAATGGTAGCGGGGTTTTGCGATAATCAAATGATTGCCGTGTCGGGTTTTTGGCTTTCGCGCATGCTTTATTGTGGTAGATATTTGCAGGTATCTAACTTAGTTGTTGATGACAATAAACGCAATTCTGGTGTCGGCAAAAAAATACTCAACTATCTTGAAAACAAAGCTCGAAATTTGGATTGCAATAAAATTGTTCTCGATTCTTATACTGAAAACAAAAAGTCACATTCACTATATTATGGTGAAGATTTTTATATTCGTGGTTTTCACTTTATGAAAGATTTGGGGTAATTTTTGGCGCTAATTTCTCGCCAAATTTTTTCTATATTTTCTTGAGAAAAGCAGGGGTATTGCGCAAGCAATTTGAGGTCGCTCAAACAATTTTAGCTTTGATTATTGGTTTTGTTAAAAATAAAATTATCAAATAAAAATCTTTGTAAAATCAAAATAAGTTAATAATTTATATAACTAATATTTAATCATAATCATTAACATCCATGACAAACCAGCGCGCCAAATACACCTCAGCCCACGTCGCAAACTATATTTTGCGATATTTTCACAATAATAATATTACGATTACCCCCTTAAAATTGCAGAAACTCATCTACATTGCTTATGCGTGGTATTTGGTTTTAAGTGAGAAACAAGACAGATTATTTGATGAGCCTATTCAAGCTTGGAGATTGGGCCCAGTTGTGCCTTCAATCTATTATTATTTTAGAGGAAAGAGTGAAATATCCAAAGATTTTTATGTTGCTACTTTAGATAATGAAGAAGGTAAGGATATGGTTGAAATTATTCCTATCGTTCCAAAAGTTGATACACAGACGAGATCAATTCTTGGTGCAGTCCTTCACGAATACAAAGATTATTCCGCTTACGATTTGGTAAATATACTTCATAGTCCGAATTCACCGTGGCATAAAAAATATTCTTCAGAAGGTGATAAAATACTTGATGATGAAGATATTAAAAAAGCTGCTAAAGCTAAAATAGATGAAGTTGTTAAAAAGCTTAAAGAAAAACTTTAAA
>VGDJ01000197.1 GCA_016869775.1 Alphaproteobacteria bacterium | reverse complement strand
GATCCGGTTAAATATGAAATGGATAAAGAAAGTGGTGCAATTTTTGTTGACCGCTTTATTGCTACTCCAATGTATTATCCTTGCAATTATGGCTTTATTCCGCACACCTTATCCGAAGATGGTGATCCAGCTGATGTTTTGGTGGTTTCTGATTTTGCGATTGTACCTGGAGCGGTGATTGCGGTTAAGCCGGTCGGGGTTTTGATTATGGAAGATGAAAAAGGTATGGACGAGAAAATTCTTGCGGTTCCAGCCCACAAACTCAATTCGGTTTACGAAAAAATCAATGATATTTCCGAGCTTCCTGAAAATTTGGTTAATAAAATCAAACATTTTTTTGAGCATTATAAAGATCTTGAGAAGGGAAAGTGGGTTAAAGTTAAAAGTTTTGAAGGCTCTATCAAAGCCAAGCAATTAATCCAAGAGGCAATTGCTCGATATAAAAATAGCTAAAATTTGCTCTTAACTTGGGCTAGAATTATTTTCAAAAGTATTAACGCTTTCAAAAATAATACTTAAAGCGCTGATAATTTTTTTGCTTTCTAAAACTAAGTTTAGTTGCTGATAGAGTTGCGATGGTTCAAATAATCTACGGGAAGTTTCAAAGTAAATCAAAAAGCCGTTTTCACAAAAACTTGCACTCATAAAATTATTATTAAACAAATCAGCAACTTCGATAAATTTTTCAACAAAAGAGGCTGTTAAATCATTATTTACCTCAATTGCATAATTAGAATAAGTTTTAAATTTTTTGTCAAAATCATGATTGTTGGTTAAAACTTTTTCAAGATTTTGTGGATCTGGATTATTGTCGTTTAAGGCTCTAAAGCCAGTTTTTTTAAAAACTGTGTGCGAAGTAAATTTTTTCTGTAAATCAATAATTATTACTAAACCACTAGCAATTTTGGTAATTTTTTCAATTTCGACAAATTCGGCAATACCCTTTTTGTGCATTTGCGCCTTGTCACTTTCTTTAAATTTGGGATTCTTTTTTTGAATAATATTTTTATCAAATAATTCCACTTCTTGGAGATTAAAAAAATTATTTTTTATTTTTCCGGAGACTAAATTCGATGATTTACTATTTGTCGAATTGAAATTTGGTAATGCAAAAAAATCTTGATAGCGCTTGAAAAGATTGGTGCCATCTTTTTTGTAAATAATATTTTCTCCAAAAAACTTAAAAAAGTTTTGGGTAAAAATTTGCTGATAAATTTTAACAAAATTTTGGTTTAAATGATTAGCCAGAAAAATAATTGCGCAAAAAATAATTAAGGCAAAGCCTACAAAATTATGTTTAATTTTTTGTTGATAAAAAACTATTCCAAGCAACAAAATCATGGTAATCGAGGCAATTTTTACGATTTTTAAATTGAAGACCCGAAGCTTTTCGACTTGTAAAATTTGGTTTTTGAATGAGTTGTTAAAATAATCGCGAAAACCAATCTCGTGATGATCTTTGGCAATAAAATCATCAATTGAAAATTTTGATTTGGTTGATGCAAAAATTCCGAAAAAAACAGTTTTTACCGCTTCGGCAATATCAAATTTAAATTTCATTTTATAAATTATGTTGTCGAGTTAAACCTTGCCAAACATATTCACAAGTAAATGGTAGTAGTGGTGATGCAACTTCGGTCATGGTTAATAATACCGTGTAAAGTACATCATAAGCGTCTTGTTTGTCTTGATCAATTTCGCTTTTCCAAAATCTTT
>VGDJ01000196.1 GCA_016869775.1 Alphaproteobacteria bacterium | reverse complement strand
CAAGGGTTTGGAAACCTTCATTAAAGATTGGGCCAGCACAGGTCAAAAAATTTCTTAAGATCAATTTTTCACCACAAATACTCATGAACGAAAAAGATTTGAAAGGAATTGCTAAAAAGCCTTCTTAAGCAAGGTGAGTGCGAATATATCGAATTTAAAGAAAATTATTTTAACAAAGATGATTTTTTAAAATATTACTCCGCATTATCGAATTCTGCGACATTAAACAATCAAGATTTTGGTTATGTAATTTTTGGAGTTTGTGATAACGGAAAAACATGCGGAACCTCTAACAATAAAGATGAGAAAGATCTTAAAAAAATTATAGAAAGTTGGTTTGGAAATTCGTTAGATTTCAAAATTTATAAATTTGAATTTGAAGAAAAAAATATTGCAATTTACCAAATACCATGCGCTAAAGGAAGAACCGCACAATAAAAATTAATAAAACAAATGAGGCTTGGTGTAGAGTTGGAAGTCACAATAGCAACCTCTTTGGGTCGCCAGATTGCAATAGGATTGTAGAAAAAATTTCATTATTCGGTAGGGATTGGTCGGCGCTTAACATTGATGATGCCAATCTTGATGATCTTGACAATAAAGCTTTGCAATTTGCAATTAGTCGTTACGAAGAAAAAAATCCTAAGTTAAATATCAAAGATTGGAGAACCGAAGATTTCTTAGAAAGGGTGGGTTTAATAAAAAATTCAAAATTAATAAATGCCTGCCTAGTGTTGCTTGGCAAAAAAGAAAGCGCCTATAAATTAAAAAATTCTAGCGATTCAGTAGAAATTGTTTGGAGACTAGATACTCTTGAGGAAAAAGCTTCGCAATATTTTTCCTCGCCACTGATACTATCTACCTCTGAAGCTTGGAGCATGATTAGAAATCCTAAATATAAAATTTTTCCGGCAAATGAATTAATAGCTCGAGAAGTTGATAAATATGATCAAAAAGTTTTTCTTGAAGCTCTTCACAATTGTATTGCTCATCAAGATTATTATGCCGGAAGAAGAGTCGTGATATTAGAAAAAGTTGATAAATTAATCTTTACAAATGCTGGAAATTTCTACGACGGTAAGGCAGAAGACTTTAGAAATTTATGGTAAGGAAATTGACAAAAAATTTACCGAAATATTGGTAAATAAAGGTGATATGGAATTTTATAAAACTATAATACTGGATAAAATTCAAAAAGGGCGAGGGGTTGAAGTTGATGAAGTGGAGGCAAGAAAACTTGCTAAAGAAAAACTTATCGAAGGCAGAAGGCCAAATTATATTTTATCGATGAAAGTCGCTGAAATATTGGGAAGAGAGGTTGAGCATACTGAAAAAAAAGGCTTTTTGGATGATGAAATTAGCAATTTTATTATCAAGCATTTGAAAAATTTTCCAAATGGACAAACTAGAAGACAAATAAATGATTTGGTTTGGAAATATTTACCGGGAATTTTAAATGAGAAGCAAAAGCGCAGAAAGATAAATAATATATTAACAAAATTATCGGTATTGGAAAAAATTAAAAATTATGGAACTAGAAAGTTTCCATTATGGAAATTAGTAATAAATTAGTAATAAATCCCCTTCCACATCAACAAAATCAGGCATTCAGTTTTTAAGATATTTAATTTAATTAATTAATAAATAAATTGAATAATTAATGCCAATTTTGAGTTGAAAGTCTAAAAATTTTGCCGAGTCACTCTCAAACCCATTCA
>VGDJ01000195.1 GCA_016869775.1 Alphaproteobacteria bacterium | reverse complement strand
AGTTCTTAGCGACCTCTCTTGCGTTCTGTTTAGATTGTTCCGAATTATATGGCGTGGGTAAAGAGTAAGCATAAATCCGATCTTTACCGATAACTTCAGTTAAAAGGGCAGTCGAAACAGCACTATCGATACCTCCAGATAGACCAACAATCCAAGGCACTTTTTTTTGAAATAGTTGTTCATCGACATATTCGATTGCTTTTTTTAACATGGCATACAATTTTTTAGGATTCGGTTTGATGACTTGTTTATCTTGAAGATTTGCAATCAACAATTCTGACTCAGCATGATCGTTTGCTAATAAGGTTAACTCGCCTTGAGAGTTATAAACCATCGATCCACCTTCAAATAAAACAATATTTTTTCCATTGTTATCCGCACCAACTTTATTAACGAAAATAAAAGGTACTTTCGCATGCTTTTTGATTTGTTCTTGTCTTGATTTTTCTTTATCTAACGTCCAAGGCGAAGCAGAAATATTGATTAACAAATCGACTCCTTGCTTCAAATATTCTGATGAGGGTGAGAAACCATAAGCTGCATCCCACATATCTTCGCAAACTTCTAAACCAAAGCGGATGGTTTCGCCTTTGTATTCCACCACAAGTGGATCTAAAAATGACTTCACTTTTAAATTTAGTTTTTCTTCAAATTCACGACCTGGTAAAAAATACCTTTGATCATCAAATATTCGATAATTGGGAAATAAACGTTTTGGATAAACACCTGGAAACACACCATTACTACGTTTCAAATATTGACCATTATAGGCAATCAATGCTGCGTTTAATTTTGCTAAACGCGAGTCATTATTTGAGATACTTGGATTTGCACCCAGCGTCCAAACATTACCCCACACAAGGATGATACCTTCAGATAAAGCTTTTATTTTTTCATTAAAGGAAACAGCAAAATCAACCCACTCATTATCTAAAAATTGATCACCGATTAAATAACCTGTGATACATAATTCTGGGAAAACCACCAAATCTACCTTTTGGGATTTTGCTGCTTTTACCATTGCCGACAAAGTCGCAAAATTAATAGAAGGTTGACCAGGTATCACCCGCATTTGCCCTAAAGCTATTTTCAGATTTCTCATTAAGTATATTTTATGATATTTTTCTTGAATTTGGGGGATAATTCCAATGAAACCGCTACCCTACTCTTGCTGGGGTTTTCTTGAATCAAACCCCAACAAAATCAACGCTAAAACCACTAAAATATATCCAAATATGTTGTAATTGATACAAATTCTTCAAAAAATATCCAAGAAAGAATACCAGCTAAAATTAGCGAAAAACTTTGAATTAATTGGACTTTAGCCGCTCCTTGCGTTCTTTGAGCGTTAACATAAAAAATTAAACTGAGGCCATAAATCAAAAACCCTGCAATTAAGGACAACACTATTTCTAGTAAAGAGGGTGCCATTTCTTGAAGCAACAAGGCAATGATAAAAGTACCAATACCAGTGCCAAGGCCCTTCAATATCATCACATACAAAGGGTTACCAAAACTTAATTTTTTAGAAACGTTATTTTCAAACCCCCAGCATAAAGTTCCGATTAAAATCAAAAAAGCGCCATTATCGAGTTGAAACGTTGATGCTTGGTAATTGGCGATTAATAAACCCAAGACAATTAAAAGTGAAGCAAGGCGTGAGATTGTGGTTAGTTTTTCCTTAAAGAAAAGTAAGGCAATCATCAGCGTGAATATTAATTCTGCATTCGAT
>VGDJ01000194.1 GCA_016869775.1 Alphaproteobacteria bacterium | reverse complement strand
ATCCTTCTTCAATCGAAAGATTGCCATTATCTATCACAACTGCATCAGAAGCCACTTTTAAAGGAGCAACTGAACGATTAAAATCGTTTTCATCGCGCAATTTTAGTTGAGTAAGAATTTCTTCAAATGGCTGTAAATTCATTGAATATTGATCTTTTGCGGATTGAGATTTTTGCTGTTCGAAACGTCTCTTTGCGCGTATTTCAACATCAGCGGTAATAAATAATTTTATATCAGCATCAGGACAAATAACCGTCGTAGTATCTCGACCATCTAGAACGCAACCTGATAAATTATGAGAAGAATTAAAATTTGACTTAGATTTTTCGACAAAGTTTTTTTGATAATCAAACAATAAACTACGAAATTTATGGCTTTTAGCAATAATTGAAGCAATTGCACCAACATTTTCAGTGAATAATTCGTAATTCTCAAGGTCAGTTTTATCGATATTAATAACTAATTGGGATAAATATTGTTCAAAATTTTCTAAGGCAATATTGCGTTTAATTAATTGCCAAGCAACTGCGCGATACAAAGCGCCAGTGTTTAAGTATGGAAGCTCAAAATAATGTGCCAACATTTTGGCGATTGTGCCTTTGCCAGAAGCTGAAGGGCCATCAATCGCAATAACTAATTTTTTTGTCATAAATTAATTTTAAACAAAAACTTTTAACTCAAAAGATGAGTAATTTTTGAAAATTTATTTGAAAATTTAATTCGAAGCGAAAATCAAAATAAAAACGAGATATGTTTAAATAATCCTAGCAAAGGATCGATAAAACACAAATATTTAATTTAATTAAATTAACCTCACGAAAGGCTTCTTTACAAATTTAATTGCCTAAATAAAATTCGGCGAAATTCTTCAAAATCTACTCAATTTAAAAAAATTACTTCATGAAAGGTATAATTCTTGCGGGCGGAAGCGGAACTCGTTTAGCACCTCTTACTAATATAATTTCTAAACAACTTCTTCCAGTTTATGATAAACCAATGATTTGCTATCCTCTGGCCACATTGATGAGCATTGGAATCAAGGATATTCTGATTATTTCAACTCCCCAAGATACCCTAAATATCGAAAAGTTTTTAGGTAATGGTTCTAATCTTGGAATTAACATTCAATACGCTGTTCAGCATGAGCCAAAAGGTATCGCTGAAGCTTTTATTGTTGGAGAAAAATTTGTTGGCGACGATTCAGTTTGTTTGATTTTGGGCGATAATATTTTTTACGGAAGCGACTTTAGCTCAGAAATGTTTGGCGAATATTTTGAAAATTTAGCGCACAAAAAAACTGACGCTTACATATTTGCTTATCAGGTTTCTGACCCCGAAAGATATGGCGTCGTCGAGCTTGATTCTTCAAAAAAACTCGCAATTTCAATCGAAGAAAAACCTACCAATCCCAAATCAAATTGGGCAGTTACCGGTTTTTATATTTACAATAATGAGGTAATAAAAATTGCCAAAAACCTCAAGCCCTCTGTTCGTGGCGAGCTTGAAATTACCGATGTCAATAAAGCTTATTTAGAAAATGGCAAATTGGGCGTAATTAAATTGGGTCAAGGTTTTGCGTGGCTCGACGCTGGGACACCGGATTCTTTGCTAGATTCGGCGAAATTTATCCAAACCATTGAAAAACGCCAAGGATTGAAAATTGCCTGCCTTGAAGAAATTGCCTTTAAACGCGGTTTTATCAATAAGGAACAAGTTTTAAAACTCACCGAAAATTA
>VGDJ01000193.1 GCA_016869775.1 Alphaproteobacteria bacterium | reverse complement strand
GTAATTTAGAAAATTTTGATATTCAGTTTCACAAAATCAATATTTCAAACCCTTACGAACTAAAAGATGTTTTTAGCTACAAACCAACAAAGGTTTATCATTTAGCAGCATTATTTGCAAATCAAAATTCAATTGATCATCCAGTTCAAGATTTAACAATAAATGGAATTGGAACTCTCAACGTTTTAAACGAATGCATAAAATGTAAAGTAAAAAAAATTGTATATGCTTCAAGCTCATGTGTATATGGTAATTCTAAAAATATGAATGAAAAAAATATTGGAAATTTAGATACCCCTTATGCAATCACAAAACTTCTTGGGGAATATTATTTACAATTTTTTTCACAGAATTACGGCATTGAAGCAACTTCAGTGAGAATTTTTAATACTTACGGCCCATATGATTACCCTGGTAAATATAGAAATGTTATCCCTAATTTTTTCTATTTGGCTCAAAAAGGTTTGCCCCTAACTATTTACGGAGACGGGCAGTCAATAAGAAGCTATACCTATGTTGAAGACATAGTAGATGGGTTAATATCATTGATGGATAATTTTGAAAACAAAAATAAATATGACGTTTTTAATTATGGTTCTCTTAATACGATTACAACAATTGAGCTGGCTAAAAAGATAAATCTAATTTCAGAAAATAAAGCAGGGATAAAATTCATTCCTCAAAGAAGGTGGGATCATGTTAATTTAAGAGTACCTGATTTAACAAAAGTTCAAAAAATAGTAAAAATATCTCAAACTCATTCATTAGACGAAGGTTTAAATAAATATTATCGTTGGCTTATAAATGATACAAACCCTAAAAAAACAATTAATTAAAATAAGAGAAATATATAGGAATTTTAATCCCTTTTCACTTTCAAAATTTGATATTTTTTTTATTCCTGGTACTTCAACAAAAATAACAGAGATGTGCCTCCCTCACACAAAAACAAATATCAAAAAAGAATCTTTAGTTGTTTTTTTTTCAAGTAGAAATAACTATAAAATGCTTAAAAACGAAGTTTTAAAGAATACTAATTTTAAAAATTTGCTGGTATTTAATATAGATGATAATTCCCTTGAATGCGAAAAAAAAATTGGGAGAAAAATTTGTGAAGAAAAAAATATAATTTTTATTGAAAATGAAAATGTCGGATTACAGTGGGGATTAAAAACGCTTACAAGATATCTCGACAAACATAATTACAAAGCCGATTTTATTCTACATATGACTCACGATAATTACCCCTTAGACAAGAACTTTAAAAAAAATCTAGAAAGTATCGCAAAATCTACAATTTACAATAACTTTGGTCTTATCGGATTTAATCATCTTGATTATAGAATGACGAGAAATGCAATTAAATTATGGAAAAAGAAAAAATTTTCGTATGGACTACTTGGAAGAATATTTTTATCAAAAAGGTTAACTGGTGAGAATTGGTATAATCAAACTATTATTTATAAAAATCATAAAGCTTATAAGGATGTCTTTTCAGTAGAATGTGTTTCAGATATGGCATTTTTGATTAATCGTGATTTATTTTCTAGATACATAAAACCATCTTCATCATTTAAACTCCATTTATGGGCTGATGACATAGCCCTACAGTTTATGAAAAAAAATATTTATAATGTTGTCGACAGACGAATTTTCTTTTTTAACTGTCAAGAGATTAAAAGGAAATATAGCATTTCTGTTAATTCTGTAGATGGAGCAAAAAATAATGATATTGAATTTAACACATATGGTGATCATTTAAAATATTGGGAAAAAAAATGGGGGT
>VGDJ01000192.1 GCA_016869775.1 Alphaproteobacteria bacterium | reverse complement strand
GCCAAATGGCAAACAAAAGTGATTGCTTGCGAAACAAAGACACTTGCACTTTGGATTTGCAGTTTGTAGGCCGAAAATTCTTGCCCAAGAGTGATTGGGGTGGCATCTTGAGTATGGGTTCTACCAATTTTAATAATATCTTTGAATTCATTTTCTTTGGTGGCAATTTCATTGGCAAAACGCACCAAAGTTGGCAAAAGTTTTTCAAAGGTCAAAAGAACGCAAGCTATATTCATAGCGGTTGGGAAGGTATCGTTTGAACTTTGGCCCAAATTGACATGATCGTTGGGATGAACCGGCGATTTCCCGCCTTTTTTACCGGTGGCTTTTTCGTTGGCAACCGAAGCAATTACTTCGTTGACATTCATGTTGGTTTGAGTGCCAGAGCCAGTTTGCCAAACCACTAACGGAAAATGATTTTCATAAAACCAATCGAATTTTAACAATATTTCTTCAACCGCATCAACAATTTTGTCAGCTAAATCAGAAGAAAATTTTTTGAATTCGGTAGATTGCGGATCTTGAATCATGAGCTCTTTATTAGCCAAAGCGCACGCTTTTTTGACTAGAAGCATAGCATAAATTACTTCTTTGGGCATTTTATGGCCAGCATTGTGATTGCATATTGGAAAATTCTGAATACTGCGCTGGGTTTGTGCTCCGAAGTATGCTTGAGATGGAACTTTAATTTCACCGAATGAATCGGTTTCGATACGAAAATCGTTTGGCATAAATTGAAAATTTAGTTAAATTTGATAAGAATTAGTTTTATTAAGAGCTTGTGGAGCGCTTAAAAACTGAGAAATTTCGATAAAACTATTTGATGTTAAATTGTTCAAAAATTGATTCAAAATTCGGAAAACTAGTTTGAATCATTGAATCATCATCGATTTCAACACCATTTTCGAGGAGTAAACCCATTATCAAAAACGACATGGCAATTCGATGATCCATAGCGGTTGAGATTTTAATGCGATTTTTAGGCATAGAAAAACCACCTTTTATTTCGAGTGAATCGTTAGTCATTTTGACTTCAACACCGCATTTTTCTAGGTTTTGCGCGATCATTAATAAACGATTACTTTCTTTGGCCTTAAGCTCAGCAAGGCCATTTAGTTTTGAGGTTCCGTTGGCAAAAGCACAAGCGATTGCTAAAATTGGATATTCGTCAATCATGCTGGCTGAACGACTCGCCGGAACATCAACACCTTTGAGCTTAGAATATTGGACTTCGATATCGGCAACTTTTTCACCGCCAATCTCACGAATATTGTGAAATGAAATATTTGCTCCCATCTCAAGGAGAGTATCGACCAAACCGGTTCGAAGGGGATTAACTCCAACGTCTTTTAAAATCACTTTTGAATTTTTGATCAACACCGATGCTACCATAAAAAATGCTGATGAAGAAATATCGTTGGGAATAAAAAATTCTTTTCCTGCAAATTCTTGCATTCCTGAATAAGAAATTTTGGTGCCAAATGAACCAGAAGCTAGATTGGGAATCGAAAGATTTTGTTGCAAAATTTTAAGACCAAGTGAACGCATCATAATTTCTGTGTGGTCACGACATTTCTCGGGTTCAATGATTGTAGTTGTTCCGCGAGTAGCAAGCGATGCCAACAAAATGCAACTCTTAACTTGCGCCGAAGCCATCTTCATGGAATATTCGATCGGCATGGTCTCAGAGTTTCCGATAACTGCAAAAGGCATTAGATTATTTTGTCGAGCATGAATTTGGGCGCCAAAAAGTTTAATTGGTTCAAAAACTCGACTCATTGGTCTTTTTC
>VGDJ01000191.1 GCA_016869775.1 Alphaproteobacteria bacterium | reverse complement strand
AATTATTATCGACAGCTCTATTTCGGCCAACCTCTAGCATTTGCGGATTTATATCAGCAACTTCAATATGGTAATTTAGATGTTTTTCTTGAGCTATTTTGGCAATTCTAAAAGCTATATCACCGGTTCCACCCGCAACATCAATCACTTGCATATTGTCAATAAAATCAATGTAATTTATCATTTTATTCTTCCAAAGGCGGTGCGTTCCCGCGCTCATTAAATCGTTCATTAAATCATATTTTTTGGCAACATTTGAAAAAATATTTTTTACTAAATTCGATTTTTGTTCGTAATTTACCTCTTTAAAACCGAAATGTGTTTTGTGATTTTCCATGTTTAAAACTAATGATTTTGATTTCAATTTACCTTCAAATTTAATAGCGCATCAGCCCCGACAAAACAAGGAGCAGACACCTTTATTAATATTTAAAAATAATGAAATTCTCGATAAAAAAGTTATAAATTTAATTGATTATTTTTGCGAAGGCGACGTGATGATATTTAATCAAGTTAAGGTTATCAAGGCAAAATTGCGTGGCACAATTGAGCGCACAAAATCAATAATTGATTTTAATCTTGACCAAGAAATTGATGGGATTTGGCGAGCACTTTGTAGGCCAGCTAAAAAAATTAATGATCGTGATAAAATAATTTTAGCAGAAAATTTTTTTTGCATTGTAACCGAAAAAAAACTCGATGGTTTTATCAAAATCCAATTTTACTTAAATAACCGCATAATTAGTGGAAACGAATTACACGATATTCTTGAAATATACGGCTCTACACCTCTACCACCTTATATCAAACGCGATGATTACAAAAAAAATTGCGATTCTAAAAATTATCAAACAATTTATGCCAAAGATGGGGTAGGGGTTGCGGCCCCAACAGCTGGGCTTCACTTTAATAAAAATATTTTTCAAAAAATTGTTGAAAAAAATATAAAATGTGTGTTTTTAACATTAAATGTGGGGGCGGGAACCTTTCTGCCCGTTCGCGTTGAAACGCTCGATAAACACAAGATGCACTCCGAAAAATATGTTTTGTCCGCCGAAAATTGCGAGATCATAAATAGCGCTAAAAAGCTTGGTAAAAAAATTATCGCGGTCGGCACAACAAGCTTGAGAGCTTTAGAATCAAGTGTTGATGGCCACGGTTTTTTGCAACCACAAAATCGCGCGACCGATATTTTTATTTACCCACCTTACGATTTTAAAATTGTTGATGTTTTGATGACTAATTTTCACTTGCCAAAATCAACTTTATTTATGTTAGTTTGCGCTTTTGTAGGTTATGAGAACGCTTTTAAAATCTATCACCACGCCATCGAACAACAATATCGTTTTTATTCTTATGGCGACACTTCATTGTTGTTTAAAAGCAACGATGGGAAGTTTTAAGTGGGCGGAAACTATTTTTTGTTATCAAAAATAGCTCTCGCAACCAAAGAGGGTAATGCAATTATTGTGCCCGTAGTAGAGGTAATTAGCGCAATAATTATAGAAGAATTATTGCCAATATCTGAACGCAAAATAACTATTTTATTAAGAAACAAATAGATTAAAAAAACGATCGAGCTAACAAGAGTAATTTTTAAAATCTTGTAATTTATGTAAGCAGAATCTTTCTTAATCTTATCTTTATCGGGCACGATCTTTTTCATCGCACCATCAATTTGCGTTTTATATTTTAGGTATAAAAAAGGAGTAAAAATTATAATTATAAAAAATGACAAAACTATCCACCAAAAAGAATCCTCAATCTTAACTTCAAACATAAAAAGCGAAAAAATTAACAGAACAATTATCAAGTAGTAACTACT
>VGDJ01000190.1 GCA_016869775.1 Alphaproteobacteria bacterium | reverse complement strand
CGTTAGTTGGGGAGATTTATCATCAAATTTTAACTAAAAACCCTAATATTAGAAACGAATTGTTAGTGGGTGAGGCCAAAAAAATTATTACATCTTTAATGATAAAAGACGCTGTGGAGCAAACTAGAACTAATATTGTAAAAGATAAAATTTCAACTATTGACGAAGTTTCAAATCATCCAAAATTTTTAGTTGAATTTTCTAATCAAATGCAAGCCAATCTTTTAATAATAAAAAATTTTTTAATGAACAAAATGTACCGTCATGAATTTGTTAACAATATGACTCTTAGCGGTAATAAAATAATTGATTTTTTATTTAACTATCACTTTAACAATCCTCATACTCTCCCTAAAGAGCGTCATCAAGAATATTTGCTTAATCCAAGTTTAATAAATTTAGCTGAAATAATATGCGATTTTATTGCCGGAATGACTGATAGATATGCAATTAAAAGCTACAATGAGCTAAATAAAGCTATTTAGAAACTATCAAATATCCACGATATTGATTGCCATCCATTGTATTCATGGCTTTAACCAAATCTTTTAAATCTACCCAATACCATGGATTTTTGTGAAGGGCCACATCAAGAACTAAAACTGAGTCAGAATTCTCATCAAATGCAACGACTGGCGAAATGTGTCCATTGGTTTTATTGCCAAATACTTTGCCATCAAAATTGACAATAAGAAACTGAGTTTTATCAATAAGTATTTTTTTTAAAAGTGTGCGTAACGAAGACAATTCCTGCTCATCAAATTTTTTTTGATAAAAAATTTTAGTTTTAATTTGATGGATATTTAACATTTTTGCAAAATCACCAAGATTGGTTCCGGGATCGAAATCTATAATTGTTGTGCCATCAGCTTTTTTTATGTAGGTTTTTTGCTTATAAAATATGGCTTCTTTTGTTTTTATTGATTCGGTTTTTGAATTAAAAAAATCTTCTTGCGAAACATAAAGATTGAAAGCTATCGATTGACCATCTGGTTTAATTATTTCAGATTTATTTTGGCTAGAAATTTGATTATAAAACAAAGAGTTTTTTATCATTAGAGCGGTTGCAGAAGAGCATAAAACTGGATTAATTTGCGGTTGAAAAAAATTAGCAAGTTGATAAAAATCGTTTTTATATTTACTAGAATCTAAGCGAGAAATGCCATTTTCACTATTCCATAATTCAACTGCAAAAGCATTTTGAGAAGCCAAAAATAAAGCTACAAAAACTATAATTATTTTTTTAAACATAATGTCTAAAATTGATATTGATGATATTTGTGATGAATTTGTGCTAAAGATAGTTTCTTTATTTTTTGAGTATTTGGAAAAGGAAAAAAAATATTCAATCAATACAGTCACTTCATACCGTAATGATGTGCATAATTTTATTTTCTACATTTATAAATCATCAAAAAAAATTGTCGATAAAAATTTTCTGGAAAATACTAGCGTTGATCATTACCGCAGTTGGTTAAGTGATAGGCTTAACGATCACATTAATAATTCAAATGCTCGAGCATTATCATCACTCCGTTCGTTTTTTAGATTTTGTTATGAAAATAATTTTTTAGAAAATCGTCAAATTTTTAAAATAAAAACCCCCAAAGTTTCACGACCACTGCCTCGTGCTGTTGAGTTTGTCGATATTAAAAAAATTGTAAGTATTATTGAAAACTATCATAATGACGAGTGGGAATCTAAAAGAGATTTGGCAATTTTGTATTTAGTTTACGGATGTGGATTGAGGATTTCTGAGGCTTTATCAATCAATCAATTAATGCTTCAGAGCGGAGAATCGATCACGATTACCGGAAAGGGCAATAAACAAAGAATCATTCCATTGATGCCA
>VGDJ01000189.1 GCA_016869775.1 Alphaproteobacteria bacterium | reverse complement strand
TCAGAAATGTTTCTACAATGTTCTTGGCAAACTAAATTTCCATTTTCAAAGATTGCATCTTTATATAAAATTTTTTCAGAGAGAGTTATAAATATTGCTAAGAATGAAAATAAAACGATTGGTTGCAGAGTGAACGAGATTAAATGCGTAAGCCATGCGTCAAAAATACCCTTAGTTTTTTCAAACAAAATTAATGGAATTATTATTGGCGATACAAAAACATAAATTATTATGGCAATGGCGCTACTTATAAAAATGTGCATCGCTCTTATAACCGTAGCGATTAATGAGAACGCTAAAATAAAAATTGCAAAAGCTAAAATAAGACCTATTCCACCCGTAAAAAATGAAGCAATAATCAGAGCAAATATTGTTCCCGAGTCAAAACTTGGTCCGTAATTCAGATATTGCATGATTTTGCAATCAAGTGTATCCCAAACCATTAAATAATCTTTACCAGCAGGATAGGATCGACTTGTGCCCACCTTTTCTCCACTTTCATTAAATAACGAACCAAAATTGCATTTATAGGCTATTTTATCTGCTTTGCTGTTATCAAATTTTCCATCTTCAACGGCATTGATTTTAAAAAATATTCGTGAAATTTCGCTTGATCCACGATAAATACCATCAAAAAATATATCCTTCCATGCATTGCCATTTACGAAATAAATGACTAAGCCGATTTTTAATAAATAAGTTAGAATTTCTTTTTTGTTTGAAATATCAACTTTTAGAATCAATATTTTTGCTCCCAAAAATGTCACCGATAAAACCAAAAAAATAGTTATAATATTTTTAAGGCGCGATTGAAGAATTTCAAAGAGCGAAACCTCTTTTACTTTGTTGCCTTTTTTCCATTTTAAACTTCCTGTTGGCGTAATATCTCTGTAGGATTCATTTTCGCATATATTGTTTCTATTTCCATAACTTCCATCAACACATTTACTGTGGCCGGCAATATTTTTAAATATATTTTCCATGGTTTCTTTGACGCACTGAACAATTGGAGCTGAAAAGGTGTTTTGACTTCCGAGTCCGAGTCCGGGATCATACGAAATGGTAGAATCGTTCGATTGGGTGTTCTGTGAATCACCAACAGAATCAAGGCAGGCTTTTGAAAAATATGGAGAAAGATTTTTAAAATCTGGTTTATAAGAAATAGGGCTTACGACTGTGCAATGAGTATAATATTGGCAATAGTTTTTGATTTTTCCGACTTTTTTTTGATTAAGCGAACAATCGGCGTTTCTTATTTCACTTTTTTCATTGCATTTTGTATCGGTTGTTTCATCTGTATTTTCCAAGCCCTTAAATGGCTGATATTTTCCATCTTGATTCATTATGCCGTCTTTAAAAAAATCTGGATATACCGTCCCCCCTGCAATTGAGAAGTTAAAAGGACATAAGCTATAACTTTTGGCGCAAATTAATCTGTTATTTTCTCTTTTGTATGCCTCAAAAGAAATCGTACTATTGGTTGGAAAGCTACATTTCTGGCCAGCTCTACAAAAAATATGATCTTTCATCGGCGAATTTTTTTCTAAACAAATGTAGTTTTGTCGTCTTCTAAGACAGCAATTATAAGCTTTTTTGTATTCTTCAAACTTACTTGAGTCGTTTAAGCTGGGATTATATTTTTCACATAGATAATCAGCTTGCTGAAGCCCTCTAAAATAGTATTTTTGTGGTTGGTTGGTCTTTGGATCAATGCAAGTTTCTTCGCCAACAACTCTGTCGCTGAATTCTTTACCTCTATGAAACCATTCACGATTAGGTTGATTGGTATCGTAACTTCCATTGCCATTTTCTTTGTTAACGTTTTCCTGATAGGAGCCTATTTTATCATTTGT
>VGDJ01000188.1 GCA_016869775.1 Alphaproteobacteria bacterium | reverse complement strand
TCCAAAATGACAAGAATTCGTACTCAATCTCCAAATGCTATTAATTTAACTTCTGATTTAGCACAAAAAAATTGCGGTTTTCTCCGCTTTCCGTCAGACAAAACTAGATCCCATTTAATAAATCTTACAAAAAGTTTGCTGGATACGGCAAATGGACTGAATATCAAAGCGCCATTTAAAGGTGAAATGATCGAAAACGGTTTTGCTTTGGTGGTAAATGATAATTGGCTTGCTCAAGCAAATCGTCACCCAATTCACCCAACTGATAGATCGACTGGTCTTGAGTTTGTTGCTCTTGGTAAACAAATTCCACCACTAAAATCAGAGGTTTTTCGTGTTTCAAAAGATGAAATTGAGCAATATAAAAATGGCATCAAAATTTATTGCGACCTCGAAGCGATTAAGAAGATTTATCCCAACTATGATAACGATCTTTTTCTTCAAGCCCTAAGTTCAATGATGAGGGCCAAAAAAGGCGATAATATTGATTCAAAAGAGGAAGAGGCATTGAAAAAAATTTCTCCGCATATTCTTTTTCGCTTTGAATCAAAGCAGATTTTTGAATACTACAAAGATCAAAGTGGCCAAGAGGAAATCAAAATTTTAGATCCAAAAAATGATAAGAGGGCGCAAAATAGGCCATTTTATTTTAATTTTACTCCGCAATTAACAAGAGGTGCGCCGGATTTTCAATATTTTACCGACAAAGATGCCTGTTTGCTTCAAGACAAAAAGTCGCAATTAAAAGAAAAATATCAATCGATGGCGAAACTTCAGCTTTATGTTTCTGCTAAAAATAATGAGGGCTGTTTTTTCTTAGAGCCGGGTGCGTTTTTGCATGGTTTATCTAAAGCTGATCAAGGCGAGGCTAAAAAAATGTGGCTAGAAGGTGTTTTTGATGCGATTACTGAATTTGAAAACAGATCAGATAAGTTGGGGAAAAATTTGGGAAGATTTTTTGTGCAATCATCTTTCTTGCCTAGTGATATTCAAAGAGACGAGAAAAACATTAAGCATTTACAAGTTTATTTTAGCGATGGCTTAGATTGTGCCAAAACTCATGCCAATCTAGGTGGCGGTTTGTCTGTGGCTCAACCGGTAATGGGGCATGCCACTCATGCAATAGGCAATGGGGCTTTAAGCGAAGGCGCTGAGAAGGCGGCCGAAGAAAATCTTTATCGTCAAATGGCGGGTCTGATGGCTGTAGCTATGGGGCCGCAAAACAACAAAAATTTGTTAGATTATAATTGGCTCGCTAGTCGCTCAGAAGATATTTCTACGGGTCAATCTTTGAGAGCCAATCCTACTCAAGTTGCGATGGGTGGTGGCAATAATTCATCTCAAAATCCCAGAGGCGCAGGTGGGGCTGGAGTTGGAGGTGGAGTTGGAGGTGGAGGTGGCGTTAATCGGGCATCGGCCAGAAGAGGTGAAGTAACTGCGCCCACGCTACCACAAACAGCAGGCGCTCAAGAACCCGCAACATCTCCTCAGCAACCACTTTCGGTAAATCCTTCGAAGAATAATTGTTGCGCGATAAGTTAGGTTTTGATTGGGTTTTTTGCTAAAATTTCTGCAATTATTTCTAAAAATTTTTGCTAAATTTTTTGGGAGTTTTTGGAATTTAATCCAGCTATTTAGAAAATCCGAGTTTCGCGCGCAAATTCTTGAGCATATCTTCGGTCATTTTGCTCAAATTATATTCAACCCGCCAGCCCCACTGTTTTTGAGCTTCGCTGTCATCAATTGATTGAGGCCATGAGTTAGCAATTTCTTGGCGAAAATCTGGAACATAAGAAATTGAAAAATCAGGAATATGTTTTTTGATCTCGCTGGCGAGATCTTCGCAAGAAAAGCTGATTCCAGCAAA
>VGDJ01000187.1 GCA_016869775.1 Alphaproteobacteria bacterium | reverse complement strand
ATATCGACGTTATCGGTACGGTTGGTTCAGATGAAAAAATTGATTATGCGCGCTCAATTGGTTGTAGTTATGTCCTCAACTATAAAACTCAAGATATTGTGGCTGAAGTTGCCAAAATTACCGATTATGGTGGCGTTGGAATAGTTTACGATTCGGTTGGCAAAGATACTTTAAAAAAATCATTAGAATGCTTATGGGCATTGGGTTTATGTGTTAGTTATGGAGAAACATCAGGTTGTCCTGAGCCGGTCGATATTAACGATTTGGTTGATAATTCATTATTTATAACTCGTCCAACTTTAATCAAATATAAATCTCATCGCCCCGAATTGGTTTCTGCTTCCAATGAACTTTTTGAAGCTTTGAATAAGGGAGTTTTACGCCCCAAAATTACCAGTTATAAGTTTCAAGATGTTGTCAAGGCTCATCGCGATATTGAGTCTAAAAAAACCATGGGTTCATTAATTTTAACTTTTTAATTAGTCTTGGCGCAAAATATCGCTCGGATTAGATTTACTGGCTTTGTAGGCGGGGTAAAGAGTTGCCAAAAATGAAAAAACCAAAGCCATTGATGAAATAATTATTACATCAGAGATAAAAATTTTGGATGGTAAAGTAGATAAAAAATAAATTGCCGGATTAAACAACGAAGTATCGGTAAAAGATTCAAGCCAAACTTTGATGTTGTTGATGTTAGCGGAAAATGCGATGCCGATAATTAGTCCTAAAAGAGTGCCAAAAATTCCAATCGAAGATCCGCAAATTAAAAAAATTCGCAGAATAGCAAATTTTGTCATACCAAGTGTGCGTAGGAGTGCAATGCTCTTATTTTTATCGTTAACCAGCATGATCATGCTTGATATAATGTTAAAAACCGCGACTAAAATTATTAGCGTAAGAATTAAAAACATCACTGTGCTTTCAACTTTTAAGGCTTCAATAAAACCAGAATTGGCGCTTTGCCAATCAGCGATATACAAGTTTTCGCTAAAGTTCAATTTGCTTGCAATAAGTTTTTTTGTGTCATCAACCATATCGCTATCTTTAAGAAAAATTTCTATTGCTGACGCTGAATCTCTGACGCGAAAGTGAATTTGAGCCATTTCATAATTCATAAAAATCGTTGAAGAATCGTATTCATAGAGCCCACTAGAAAATATGCCTCCAACGCGATAAGTTTTGATGCGTGGAATTGCTCCAATTATAGTTTCGTTTGTTTCGGCGGAGATTATTTTAATTTTATTGCCGACTCGTAAATTCATAGATTGAGCAATGGATGAGCCGATAATTACGGAGTCTTTCTTGTTAATTTCGTCGATTTTTCCTTCAATAATATTTTGTGAAATTAAGGTTTTGTTTTTTAGGTCATCAACTTTTATTCCGCGAATTAGACCTCCCGAATTCTGATTATTGACAGAAATCATGGCTTTGCTCTCGATAATTGGGTTGGCATAACTAATTTGCGGGAGAGTCGTAATCGAGTTAATAAGATTTTCGTAATCATGGATTCGGCCCTCGCGACTATAAATTGTTAAATGAGAATTGATTCCCAAGATACGATTTACGAGTTCGTAGCGAAAGCCATTCATAACCGACATAACAATGATTAAGGTGGCAACACCAATCATGATACCAATAAACGAAAATATTGCGATAACCGAAATAAAACCCTCTTTGCGTTTCGATTTAAGATAGCGAAACGCAATAAGCATCTCTAATTTGTTAAACATGATTAAGAAATTCCTTTGCTGGTTGAATATTCAAAGTGATAAACTTGGTCGGGAAAAACGATTTTGAATATATCGTGACATGCGCTGGCACACTCTGCAAAGCCAGTTAGGATTAGTTTGAGTTTATGTGGATAGTGAG
>VGDJ01000186.1 GCA_016869775.1 Alphaproteobacteria bacterium | reverse complement strand
CAAAGTTAAAGTTTGTTGGATTTTCAATAAAAAAACAAAATTCAAGCGTTATATTAGCCCAAATCAATGGGTTATGAAAAAAGGAGACTTAGTTAGATCCACAGGAAAAGGAAAAACAAAATCTTGGGGAAATATTATCGGAATAGTTGTTCAAGTTGAAAAAGATAGGATTTTTGTCATTTGGAGCAATACCTACTTTGAAGATGAAATGACATTGGAAGAAGTTGAACCTTTTAAGATGTCTGAAGAAGTTTCCCAACTCAAATTCTCGGATGGAATGGTTATTCATACGCACGGACCACTAAGAACAGTTGAGTTTTCTGATGGTTGGTATGTGGTGGGTGAAGGAAAGCTGATACCTGTGAAAAATGAGGAGGAGGGGATAAGAACCATAGATAATTTAAAGCCATAGCCTAAACAAACTGCTCTTATAATTAAAGGTTTACGTTACTATTTTAAATTTTCCAGTTATTTTCAAATCAAGAAAAATTTATTGCGAAAATCTTATTTTTTGTAACTTGTGAAAAAATTGTAAGTCATGTGGATTGGAATTATTTTAGGTGTAATTGCTCTTCTGATAATAGGAAACGGGATATACACAACTGTCAATACAAAAAATGTAGTGGAATATTATCCCAATGGAAGGATAAAACTCAAAGGGGTTACTAAATTCAATGAACGTGTTGGTTCTTTTGATCATTTTGATGAATACGGTGCCTTATCAATAAAAATGACTTACGAAAATGGTAAATTAAAAAAGGAAGATATTATATCAAAAAGTGGAGATGTATACAAAACCGTTGAACATTACAATGGTATAATATCTACAAAATATTTTTTAAAATATGCACCTGAAGAAATAAAAAGGAATAGAAGTATTGTTTTAGAAGCCTTAAAAAACGATGGATTGGCGTTAGAATTTATTTCGACGGAATTTAAAAATGACCGAGAAATTGTTTTGGTGGCAGTTAAATCTTCTGGTAAGGCATTAGAATATGCTTCAAATGAATTAAAAAATGACCGAGAAATTGTTTTGGAGGCAGTTAAAAGAATTAAACCGTATGATGCTCGCTCTTATTCTGTACTAAAATTTGCATCTAGTGAACTTAAAGACAATAAGGAGATTGTTTTTACTGCAATTCAATCAAACATTCATCAATATCTTGATGCAAGTGAAAATATAAAAAAAGATATTTTATTTCTGAAATCAATTTTCAAAACAGGCAATAATCTTAATCGATTTGATAAAGTAAATTTGTTCGATTATATAGAAGAAATTAATCCTGTTAAAATAAATTTGAGAAATAAAATCTTCTTTTATTTTATTAAAATAATCCATTCATTAAAAAAGCTACTAAATCAAGAATACGGAATATTTAATACAGTTAATCTATTGATTTATGCATTAGTTATAATCTTTTTTATTCTACTTTGTTTCATTTGGCCAATTAATTCAAACACAGTTTGGGGATTTGTAAAACAGACTCTTAAAAATATATGGGTTTCCTTTATTATAACTTTTGTAATTAGTAGAGTATTTTTGTTTGTCTTACAAACAACCAATTGGTTAACAAGTAATTATTTGCTAAAAAAATGGCTTAATTCCGAAAATGAATAATCTTTTATTATAAAAGGCTAAAATCGTTTTTTAATTATCAACCCCTTTACAATTCCACCCAAAAGCTCTATTTATTGGTTATGAGCAAGTATATCCATTTTCATTATGTTTCGGTTTATTACAAGGACATTCACCATTTCATTTCAGAGGTTTTTGAGTTTGTCAGAGATTTCTATTTCATAGTTGAGAACAAAGAGAATTTCTACGACCAAAAGAAGTTTGATAAACTCAATATGGAAGAAATCCATTTACAC
>VGDJ01000185.1 GCA_016869775.1 Alphaproteobacteria bacterium | reverse complement strand
CTAGAAATTATTAATTATTCTAACTAATTTTATTGATTCAAAACCGAAATTTAAACCCAAAATTAACCTATGAAAAAATATCAAAATAATTTGTTTACTAAAAATAATTTTGAGTCTTTTACTAAAGAAACCAAACAAGTTCGATCATTCGATTCAAATCTTAATTTACTCAATTTTCATAATTTTACACAACAAGTGGTAACAAATAATGATTCAAGCAATAATTACTCATTAAAATTTTTTATATCTTTAAAATTTAGTCTAAAAATTTGAGTTTTTAAGATTTGAATTTATTGCCCAATTATAATTTGTAGAAAAATAAAATTATCCGAAAGGAGTTGTTGCAACTCATGAAATACACTTTATTTTGTTGAAGCACTCAAATCTAGAATAAATAAATCTAAACTATGTCAGAATTCGCTAAACTTACCCTTCCAAGTGGCAAGGAAATTCAACTTGCTATCAAAAAAGCTTCGATTGGCCAAGATGTAATCGATATTTCGTCATTCTTCAAAGAAAGTGGAATGTTTACTTTTGATCCAGGGTTTTTATCCACTGCTTCATGTGAATCTAAAATCACTTATATCGATGGCGATAAAGGAATCTTAAGTCACGGTGGCTACTCGATTGAAGATTTAGCTAAAAAAGCCGAATATCTTGAAGTAGCTTATTTGCTCTTAAATCATGATTTACCTAGTGGCGAGCAGTATAAAAATTTTGTCGATAATATCAAAAACAATATGTTGGTTCATGAGCAAATTAGTGTTTTGTATCGTGGCTTCCCGCGCAAAGCTCACCCCATGGCAATTATGGTTGGAGCGGTGGCTTCTTTATCAGCATTTTATCACGAATCAATGGATATAAATAGCTCTGAAGGTCGACTCGATGTGGTTTATAAAATCATTGCAAAAATGCCGACTTTGGCAGCTATGGCCTACAAATATTCAATTGGCGAACCAATAATTTATCCAAAACATGATTTGGGTTTTGCTGAAAATTTTTTGCATATGCTTTTTGCTAAGCCAACTGCACAATATAAAGTAAGTCCTACAATTGCTCGTGCCATGGAAATGATATTTGTTTTACATGCTGATCACGAACAAAATGCCTCAACTTCAACAGTGCGCTTGGCCGGCTCTTCGGGCGCCAATCCTTTTGCTTGTATCGGTGCTGGCATTTCTTCGCTGTGGGGTCCTGCTCATGGCGGTGCCAATGAAGAGGTAATTGAAATGTTGCAAGAAATTCGCACTTCTCAACGCATTCCCGAATATATTGCTCGCGCTAAAGATAAAAATGATCCATTTAGATTGATGGGTTTCGGTCATCGAGTATATAAAAACTATGATCCGCGTGCTTCAGTTTTAAAAAAAGCTTGCGATGAGGTTTTGAGTGAGCTTGGCATCAAGGACCCACTTCTGGATATCGCGGTTGAGCTTGAAAAGATTGCTCTTAACGACGAATATTTTGTGTCTCGAAAATTGTTTCCTAATGTCGATTTTTATTCGGGGATAATTTATAAGGCTCTCGGCATCCCAACGAATTTATTTACGGTAATCTTTGCAATTGCTCGTTCAGCTGGATGGATTGCGCAATGGAAAGAAATGATTGAAGACCCAGCTTTTAAAATCGGAAGACCTCGCCAACTCTACACTGGCAATACTATAAGAGATTATATTAAAATTGAAAATCGCTAATATTTTCAGATAAGAAAAAATTATCAAAAACCGATTTTTAATAAACACAATTATAAAATGAAATCTTTAATCGAATTTTTGGTAAAGTATTTTACCCATTCAAAAAATACCAAGCACCTACTTGCCCAAACCCCCGATGAAGATTTTATCCCTTATTCAGTTCATTACGATAAAAAAACCATTCTCACTAAAAATGGTGAATTAATGCAAATCATTCGCGTTGTTGGCTTT
>VGDJ01000184.1 GCA_016869775.1 Alphaproteobacteria bacterium | reverse complement strand
CCAAATCCTATCTTTAAATAAAATTATAACAAAATATTTTTGCCAGTCGCGCCTTAAGGCGACGCTCGTGATTTTTGCCAGTCGCGCCTTAAGGCGACGCTCGTGATTTTTGCCAGTCGCGCCTTAAGGCGACGCTCGTGATTTTTGCCAGTCGCGCCTTAAGGCGACGACACGGCCGTTTAGGCACGACTATTAAAATTTTGAAGATTTTTAGCCAAAAAGATGAAGCTTAATTTATAAATACCCAATTGTTTCATTTATTAGTGGAAATGGTATTAGACGCTTTTGCTCAGATAAATCAACCATCCATTCAATATCTTTTACTATGGCATATAAAGCCCCGTTAATCTCTCTATTCATATATTATAGCACTTTAAAAATGTCGACGGTGGATTGTTTGATGCATTTTATTTCAAATTTTTTGCAATATTTTATCAAATCGTCTTTGTTGATTAAAGCCACCCTTCCACGATAGGGTTTGGCTTCGAGCTTAGCTTCTTTGGTAAAATCTGCGGTGGTAATAAAAATTCCTTTATTTTTATTGATGGTATGCAGAAAACTTTTGATGTCGCCAACCCCAACATTATTGGTGTCATATTTTTTGGCTTGAATATAAATCACCCCTTTAATTCCAAGTTCATCTTCCAAAATTTCGCCATCAATTCCGCCATCATGTTGTCTTAAGGTTCGAGTTGAAGCCACGCCATAACCCATTTTTTCAATTAATTGCGAACACAAATCTTCAAAATCTTGCCAACTCAAATTTTTAATTTTATTCAACAATTCGATTTCAAATTGAGCATTAAATTCATCGATACTCTCCTCAAGATTCATAAACGGATCTTCGTCATCGACAATATCCTCTTTAGCGTTCGAAATCTGATTTTTATCAAGCGTATTTACTTTCCAATTATCCCAGTAATTTAATGAATTTTCTTCTAAATATTTTGTATCAATAATTAGTTTTTTTTCTGAGGCATTTTGTAATGCTAAAATACCTAATTCGGTTATTTCATATTGAGCTTTTTTGCTAGTTTTTTTAATATATTCAGCCTTGGTTAAATAGGTAAAAGCCCAGCCAACGCGGTTTTCAAAGGTAAAAGTTCCAGAGGATGATTTTATTTGTTGTTGTTCATTAGAGATTTTTAATAACTTGGCAAGTGATGCCGATGCTGATTTTCTGGTTTGCGGATCACTTTTGATTAATTTTATAACATAATCAATTAAATCATTATAGGTTGGCAAAATATTTGGATGCATAAGGTCGAAAATAAAATTTATTTTTAAAAAAAATTTAGCAAAATATTGTATTATTGCCTTCAAGTTTAGCGAGTTTGTTGATTTCTGAGCGGGTGATTTTTTAGAAATTCACCATTGATTTTTCAACCAAGGCATTTTTTACGAACACTTTGTCACTGCTTCTCGAAAAGCGTTAAGCAGATTGTTTTTTGAATAAAATTATCTATTTATCGGTTCTTTTTTGAAGAAAAAAGGGTGGGAATTGGATAGGATTTATATTATTATTGTTTGATTATTTAGTGTTTAACAAAAAGAAAGGTAAAGACGGTAGTCGTGTTTGTCTATTAGTTTTATAGCAATGTTAGATGCTATGTTTTAAAAAAAAATCCGAAGATAATTTTTGTATTTATTTAAGGAGGTAATCCAGCCGCAGGTTCCCCTACTGCTACCTTGTTACGACTTAACCCCAGTCACTCCTCCTACCGTGTAAGGCTACCTCCTTGCGGTTAGCTCACCCTATTCAGGTAGAAACAGCTTCCATGGCTTGACGGGCAGTGTGTACAAGACCCGAGAACGTATTCACCGTGGCATGCTGATCCACGATTACTAGCAATTCCAACTTCATGAGGGCGAGTTGCAGCCCTCAATCTGAACTGAGATGGCTTTTGAGGATTTGCTCCAGATTGCTCTTTGGCTT
>VGDJ01000183.1 GCA_016869775.1 Alphaproteobacteria bacterium | reverse complement strand
ATCCATGATTTTGATGACATCGGTGTTCCAGCTGATGCAGATAAAAAATGGCGACAAGAGTCCACTGAACAATGGCTACAAAAATTATTAAATGACAACAAAGATGCCTGCATACTCGGTCAAATGGTATTAGGTGAAATTTTAGCATGCCCTTCTGCAAAGAAATTAGACAAAATTAATTTTTTATTTTTAGATGTCAGCGATATTGAAAGAATCACGCGTCTAAAACATTCATCATCAAATCTTGCTAATCAAAATATGTTGAATTGGGCTTCATGGCTTCGTATGCATCATCAAAATCCTAACTGGCACATCGCAGTTATTGAAGAGGATGCTGCATCTATCATGGATTTTAGTCAATTAAAACGATTAAGCGATTTTAAAGAAGTTGCCAATCTAGAATGGATTGATACAACGGGGCTTGAATTAAATCAATTAGCGACTCAAATTGCGGAGTGGATAAACAATTGCAACACATTCTATTTGCCAGATTCAAGTCTAAAGTTAGAATTTAATGCCAAAGATGCATATTACGCTGTTGATGCAAAACTATTTGCATTTAACAAAGAATGCGTTCCAGCAACACAAGAACCCGAAGTAATCAACCTTAATTTGACGATTAAAGATGGTAATGAGGTCATTGCAGGCATTTGTTCAGATGCGTATATCTGGAACATCGTTTACATCAGTGTATTTTTTGTTGAAGAAGCCTATCGTCATCAAGGCTTAGGAACTATTTTATTACAAAAGCTTGAAGAAAAAGCAAAAGAACTTGGAGTAGGCCTCGTTCATCTCGATACCTTTGATTTTCAGGCAAAAGATTTTTATCTCAAACACGGCTATGAAATCTTTGGTGTATTGGATGATTGTCCTCAGGGCCATCAACGTTTTTATATGAAAAAAGTATTATTTGATAAGGCGCCAAGCAATACTGCCCAGGATATTTTAGAAATATTAAAATCAAGAGAGCCTATTTTCCATCATCCTGAAATCTTAGGTGAAACAAAAAAAGAACATTAGAATCAGCATGGACCATAAAGGTAGATGCTTTGATAATATATTGGTCGAACGACTTTGGCGAACACTAAAACAAGAAGCCATTTTTTATTATCGGCCAGAAACTGTAATTGATTTAGAAAAGTGTTTAGAAAAATTTGTAATTTGGTATAATAATGAACGTCTTCATCAATCACTTAATTATGTCACACCATATTCAGTTTATTATGCCTGATCTTAGTTAAGGAAGAAGTTGACCACAGGGCCAACAGGCCTATATGCAAGTTTGAAGGTTGCTCCTGGCCTATTGGCTTGTGGACAACTTCTGTACGAAAAAAAATTAAAAAAATGGTCCGACTCAATGGGTGCACTATAGTATTCTCTGTGTTGTCGATGAAACAAGCATGCTAACTTGAGAAGGTGGGAAGGCAGATATTGATTATCTCAAAAAAAAAGCTAATGTTGAGTGAGAATAATGATGCAATTTGAAATAAGGTCAGCTAGTTCTAGTGAAGCGGGTAAACTTTTGCCGCTTATGGAGCAACTAGGCTATTCACAAACGTTGGAGGCCATGACATCACAAATAAATTTATTTCTCAAACAGGATGGATATGGCATTGCTGTAGCAGAAGAAACCAGTACATCTAAAATCGTTGGTTGGATTGCATGGTCTAAAAGTATTTTAATTGTATCGCCAGCAATTCGATTACATATTGAGGGCCTAGTTGTAGAGGAAAATTACCGCGGTAACGGCATTGGAAAAGCCCTGATGTTGCATGTTGAAAACATTGCTAAATTAAACTCGCCATGTATTGTTGATTTAACATCAGGAAAACGAAGAGCAAAAGATGGCTCTCACGAATTTTATGCTTCACTTGGCTATCATAACGAAGGTTATATGGCTAAAAAATACTTGAGAAAAATTTTTTAAACTGGCATTTGCATTG
>VGDJ01000182.1 GCA_016869775.1 Alphaproteobacteria bacterium | reverse complement strand
AAAATGGTGCTGTACAGAAGTAGGGAAAACAGTGAAAATTGTAGATTTTCTAAAATTTTTTCAAGATCGGGGCTAACCTGCACTTTGCCGTCTTTGACTAAATTTTTTTCTACGATCAAATCGGCAAAATCTGGGCGAATCAGGCTAAAATCTACCCTTCCAGCAGCTAAATAATTTTTTGCAAAGTCCGGGGGGTGAAAAAAATCGGAAACTTCCTTCAGCTTTTCCATCCCCACCCCCACCGACCTTAGTTCTACCAGCAGTCTAAGCCAGCAGACCTCTATAAAGCTAAATTTCCCCCAGATCCGCCTGTCCTTTTTTTCTACATGGTGGGGCAGTAAACCCTTGTTTTTCCAGACCCACAAAATTTTACTGTCAATCCCCTCCACCCCAACATCCGAAATGGTTAAATCCCTGCTGGAAAGAGCCTGCAAATCGAGAAAAAAGTGTACAGGGTCCTCTTTTAAAGCTTGAGATACTAGCTCAAGAGCTAAACTTCTAATAGTGTTGATATTTTTAATTTTATCTAAATAATTAGATAAAATTAAATACTTTTTAACTAAACAAACCTTTAAGTTCCATTTATTTCAAGAAATTTTTGCCATACAAGTAGAATAAAGGCAAAATACTGCCACATAGTATTGATTACCAACAATCTATGAATCCCGTCTCAGATAAAGTAATAAGACCCTTGTTAGACTCCAACTTTTCAATTGCGTATTTAGTAACTTTATTTTGATCAATTGCATCCAACTTGATACATTTTTCACCGCAAGTCCAGTATTCATCAATACGAAATTTTAGATTCTCAAATTTTAACTTAGTTGCATCATTCCTTGATTGACTACATAAGCTGTTGTATTCATCGATGTGCTTTGAAATTAACCAATCGACTCTTTTTTTTGCGGCATCGATGTTTGTCACTTCTGATAATTCAGTTGGTGCACATCCCGAAAGTGTGAAGAGAAAAAGAAAAACAAAATAAAGATTTTTCATAATTTAAAGTATTAAAAATTATAGACATGAAATTTACTACTGCAGCCTCTGACGCAATTGAAATATACGAAGATTATTTAATAACTAAAGATGGTACAAAAATAGCCTTAAATAAAATCCAAACAGTTGGAGATTATACATTTGAACAGAATACAAAAAAACACAAGACTTTATTAATCGTCTACCTTATTGCAGGCCTTATCCTTCTGGGCATCTCAGTAAATTATTTATATAACCCTATGGTATTTTATGAAAACCTCTATAGCCGGGATGGTAGATCCCTTAGAGAAGAACATAAAGTAAACTGGTTGACTTGGGGTGGTACAATAATTCTACTCTTTGCTGCTCAAGTACAAAATGTGAAAATTAGAAGAATAAAGAGAATTGACTATAAAAGCAGTGATTTATCCTTGTATTGCTCTGTACAAACAAAAGATAGTACTAATCCAAAAGAAAGAGTCTTTAGCAATATTGAAATTTGCAAAGGAAAGTTTGAAGAATTGAAAGAGCTACGAAAAAAAATTATCGAATCAAGAGACAAAGCAGTTCTTAGATAATTGTTTTAAAAAATTAATACCTTTAAGTATCACTTTTTTCCAAAAAATTACCTAAAATGAACTCAATACCCCTTCGATCAATTGGATTATTGGCAATTTTCACTCTGTCCCTTTTGTTTACTTTGTCCTGCGGAAATGGGAAATCAGCAACAGCGAATGAGGACGGAGGCACAGTTACGGACCAACGAAAGTTTGACATTGCATCATTCACCCCAGGAAAATCTTTTGAATTTCAAAAGTCATCCTTGATTAAGGAGTGTACTGACCCGGATATCAAACGAGTGACAGTAATCGATGATAAAACAGTAAAGTTATATGCCTGGCATAAAGGTTGTCCAAATAATCAAATTAATGAAGAGGAACTTATTTATACGTATCGGATCGATGATGCATCAAACTGGTCGCAGGAATATAGGTG
>VGDJ01000181.1 GCA_016869775.1 Alphaproteobacteria bacterium | reverse complement strand
GAATAATTAATGCCAATTTTGAGTTGAAAGTCTAAAAATTTTGCCGAGTCACTCTCAAACCCAATCAAATATATAAAGTTTTTCAGTTGTAAGCGATTTACTTTGCTAAAATTATTTCAATCTGTGGTTTAATAATTTTTTCAACAACTTGAGTTAAATTTTCTTCGATCATCGAAATAAGGGCGGGGCAATGCATATTCATCTCACCTAGAAACAACTCGTTTACACTCTCATCTTTGGCGATAATATCGGCGCCAATAAAATGCACTAGCTGATATTTTTTGTGATGATTATTGAGATGGATAACAATTTTTTGAGCAAATTCATCTATGATGTTTTTATATATCCCGAGTTGACTTGGTAAAGATTGGCCAGAAGTAGCGCAAGTCGTAAAATTTTTTGAGACTGATGAATCTTGGAGTTTTTTTCGAAAAACACCTCCAAAATATTCAAATTTATCATCATTATTTTTGGCAATTATTACTCTAAAATCACCGATTTCGACCCCAGCTAAGTAGGGTTGAATCAGAATTGTATCGCCATATAAATCAACAATGTTGCTTCCAAATTCAATTTGAGCCTGAAGAGTTTTTTTTATAATATTTATAAGCAAGTCGGAGTTGAATAAAACCTCGCTATCAATTTTATAGATTTGCTGATGTGGATTAATTTGCGAAACGGATTTAATTTCACCATTTTTAATAAACTCCAAAGCCAATACCCCAAGCGATTGAGCGGAATCTTTGGGTTTTAATACAATTTTTGAACTGGTGTGACGAGGATAAAGTTTGTGATATTGATCAATCGAATTTTTGATGGCTTTTACGAAGATATTGTTATTGGAATCAATAAGATTTTGAGTTTTAATTTCGATGGTTGGCGCCGATAAATCATTAATAAACTCTTTATCGCTAAGGTTAATGGGGGCGTGAATATTTGGAAAATGCGCAATCAAATTTTTTAGAAATTGGTTTATATTATTTTTGCCATGCGGAGGAAAAGGTGATTTTATTGGCTCGATACGATTTAAGAGCGCACCTGTTAAGGCCTTTTTTATAAAATCTGAGTCATTGGTTTTTAAAATAAAATTTTCCATCTTATTTTGTTTTAAAACCTTGCCAAGATTGGGCGCGTCATATTTTTTTGAAAAGTATGCAGAATGGCGAATTTGCTGATTCGCATCTTGGTAATTTTTAAATAATAATTGGGCAAAATTTTTATCAATTTTATATATATGGTGAATTTGATTTGGGAAATTGGGGTTTTCGTCGAGGCGAATAAAATTTACCTCAAGATCCATTTCGGCCCTGCAGAATAAAGCATAAAGCAAGGTGGTGTTAATTCCAAGCTTCATCGATTCGGGGTTTTCGTTGATTAAAATATTTAGAATTTTATCCATTATAGTTACTCGATTGCGATAGAAATGGGGGTGTGATCGGAGGGTTTTTCTTGGTCGCGGATACCTTTTTCTTCAATGTTTGCTTCGATAATTCGGTCGCAAACATTTGGGGAGGTTAAAATATAATCAATGCGCGCTCCTTTGTTATTTGCATAAGAATTGCCACGATAATCCCACCAACTAAAAGCTTGAGCCTGAGGGTTTTTAGACCGAAAACTATCAATTAATCCTAAATTTAAAATTTGTCGAAATTTTTGTCTTTCTTGTGGATGAAAAAGGATTTGATTCGCAAATTTTTGCGAGTCGTAAATGTCAATTGTTTCACATGCAACATTAAAATCCCCAGCAAAAATTTGCATTTCATCATATTGCGAAATTTTTTGGAGATGATTTTTTAATTTATCAAAAAAAGCCATTTTGTATTTGAATTTGGCAGTTTGCTCGATGGGATGATTTTCTTGAAGTTCGGCGGAACCGCCATTTGGCACATAAATCGATGCAACCCGAAAAACTTCGCCCTTGATCGAAATTACGGCCTCAATGTATCGAGATTGTTGATCGATTTCAGAGTTAT
>VGDJ01000180.1 GCA_016869775.1 Alphaproteobacteria bacterium | reverse complement strand
AAAAATGTTGGACTAAAAACAATTAGGGAGCTTCAAATTCCCATTCCACCACTTACCGAACAACAATCCATCGTTGCCATCCTAGAATCCAAACTAACCATCTGCGACAAGATCGAAGAGACAATAATTGCCAACCTCAAACAAGCCGAAACACTACGCCAAAGTATTTTAAAGAAGGCTTTTGAAGGCGAATTGATCAAGAAAACTCAAAAATAAATTTATCAACCAAACACAAACCAAAAATTTATGACCAATAAAAATACCAAAAAAACCAACCTTCCAAACCTAGAAAACAAAATCGAAATTTATCAATCCAAAGATGGAGCAATTGAGTTTAATGCCGATATTAAAAATCATAATATTTGGGCAAGTCAGGGGCAAATTGTTAATCTTTTCAAAATTGATCAATCCGTTGCTTCGAGGCATATTAAAAATATTTTTAAAGATGGTGAAGTTGATGAAAGCAATATGCAAAAAATGCATATTGCAAATTCAGACAAGCCTGTAACTTTTTATTCTTTAGATGTAATTTTAGCGGTTGGTTATCGCACTAATTCAAAGACTGCAATTGAGTTTCGTAAATGGGCAACTGAAAGGCTCAAAGATTATCTAGTAAAAGGTTTTGCGGTGAATGAAAAGAGGGTTAAAGAATACCAAAAAAACCTAACCGAACTACAAAAAACCATCAAGCTGATTCAAGATTCTGTCGATTCCAAACAACTTTCGAATCAAGAGAGTAAAGGTTTTTTGGATATTATCACTAATTATGCTAATAGCTTTGTTTTACTCAACCAATTCGATTCTGACAATCTTCATCTTTCAAAATTAGATAAAAACATCACCTATGAAATTTCTTACGATGAGGCTTGCAAAGCAATTACAGAACTCAAAAAACAATTAATAAAAAAGAAAGAAGCTACCACACTTTTTGGCAATCAAAAAGATCAAAGTTTTGCAGGAATTTTGGGTAATATTACGCAAAGTTTCGGTGGAAATTATCTTTACAAAACCATTGAAGAACAGGCTTCGCACCTGCTTTATTTTGTTATAAAAAATCATCCATTTTCAGATGGCAATAAACGCATCGGAGCATTTTTATTTATTTGGTTTTTGAATAAAAATAAACATTCTTTAAAAAAATCTGGTGAATTAAAAATTAATGATAACGGGCTGGTAGCCTTGGCATTGTTGGTTGCATCGAGCAACCCCAAAGAAAAAGCATTAATGATAAAACTAATCATAAACTTAATTAACGAACAATAAAATGAGCAAAAATACCGCATCAATAGTTTCAAAAGTTTGGTCATTCTGTAATCCGCTTCGCGATGTTGGTGTGGGTTATGGCGACTATTTAGAGCAGCTTACTTATTTGCTGTTTTTAAAAATGGCTAATGAATATGAAAAACCACCACACAATCGAGAGCTTGATATTCCAAAAGATTTTAGCTGGGAAAGTTTGACTGCAAAAAAAGGTGCGGAACTTGAATTGCATTACAGCCATCTGCTTCGTGAATTGAGTAATGCCAAAGGAATTTTGGGGCAAATTTTCACCAAGAGTCAAAACAAAATCCAAGACCCTGCGATGCTTGCCAAAATTATCGATATGATCGATAGCGAACAATGGCTAGTGCTTGGTGCTGATGTTAAGGGTGATATTTATGAAAGTCTTTTGGAGCAAAATGCCAAAGACGTTAAAAGCGGCGCTGGGCAATATTTCACTCCTAGAGCACTAATTAAAGCAATGGTTGAATGTGTTCGACCTAAGCTTGGCAAAACAATTTCTGATCCAGCCTGCGGCACGGGAGGATTTTTTTTGGCCGTCTATGATTACCTAGTTGCCAACAATAAATTGGATAAAGAGCAAAATAAATTTCTGAAACTTCAAACTTTTTATGGAAATGAGATTGTTGCGTCAACAAGGCGTTTAGCTTTAATGAATTTGTTTTTGCATAACATTGGCGATATTGATAGCAC
>VGDJ01000179.1 GCA_016869775.1 Alphaproteobacteria bacterium | reverse complement strand
AATTTATTCAATAATATTAGCGATAATTCTCTTTAATTTTGAATGTTTTGCTCAAAATCCAGAGTCCAAATCATCAATTTCAAAAAATGTTAATATCCAATCTTTAACGACTATAAGCTCAACTAAAGGCCACGCCTTCGGAGAATCAAATCATCGACAAATAATCAATCATTTAAGTGAAATTCCAATTTCAAATCTGAATTCATTCGGAGTTTTAACTCAACTTTCAAGAGTAGATTCAACATACAAAAACAATATCGAAGCTTATAGTTTTAATGGTGCAGAATTCTTTCATCGCTACCGATTCGCTTCCACCAAATTTATTAATTTTATCGTTCACAACTCTTATCGATTTCACGGAATTTATAACGAGAACAAATATTTATCGCAAATGCCCAAACAAAACGATTATGAGTTGAGGCTATTATTAGCTCACAACATGACCGATAGATTAATCAACAATCTAATCAAAAGTAATAACAGCTATTTTGCACGCCTTGAACTGGCATATCGGCATAAATTCAACAATCCTTTTGATGAAATTCGTGAAAGGTTTTATCTTGGATTTATATTAATCCAAAATTTTCTCTACTTTTTCAACATGATTTGATTTGGGCAGTTACCGCCAAAGAATCATCTACAAAAAACAGCTTCAAGCATTTGCAGAATTTTGATTTTTCCAAAAATTTTAATCACATTATTTCACCAAGCCTTATATACAAAACTTCAAATGATAGCGCTTGGCAGTTTGGTTACTTTAAACGTATTTCAGGAAATGACGGACAATATGATTCGCAAGGCTTTAATATCGGCTATTTAAAAAGTTTCTGGTGAGGATTTTTTAAATAAATTTTAGCTTCAGAATTTTTTATAGAGTTTTTACTTTCTTCGACCACACAACCATAAAATTCACGCCTTTTAAGCTCTTCATCTTGTAATAAATATTCATAAAATCTGACAAGTTTTTCACGCCTTGGTTTGTATTTTTTTTGAGAAATTTTCATTAACAACAAAGCTAAAATTTTATAACCAACTGTCGAATTTATTTTACGCAATTCGAGACGATTAATTAGGTATAAATTCGGTTCAATTTGCTTGATAACTAGAGATTCGATATCGCACATAATTTCATCAAAAAAATCCCGCGCTTTTTCAATTTCTTTTGAAGCGCTGTAAATTCTTTTTTCAATAATATTTTTATCCTCAAAACTAGTTAAAAATTTACGAATTTTGTTGCGCAAAAATTTTTCGTCATTGTTGGTTTCATCTTCAAACCATTGAATTTTTTGGTCACGTAAATAATTTTTTAACTCATCTTTAGTGATTTCTAAAAAAGGTCGGATGATTTTAACATTATTAAGAATTGATAATTTTTTAATTGGCGACAAGCCATCTAAACCACTTCCACGCATTAGTCGGATCAAAAAATTTTCGGCTACATCTCCCAAATGATGGCCGACAAATAAAAAATTAATGTGGTTTTTATTGCAAAATTCGCTAAGCAATTGATATCGAGTTTCTCGCAATTTTGCCTCAATATTAGATTTTGGAATTAGGTTTGAAGGAATGGTAATTATGTGATGAATAATGTTTTGTTTGATTAATAAATCATTGAGCTTTGTGGCTTCATAGCTTGAATTAGCTCGCATTTTATGATCAATTGTTAAAGCAGAAATTTTGATATTTCTGGGCGTACAATAATTTTTGAGCGCTAGTAATAAAGCCATCGAATCACAACCCCCAGATATTGCCACCGCTATGTGCTTCGATATTGAAAATTCATGAAAAACTTCTTCAATATTAGATATGATATTTTTATATTCTTGATTCATTTATGATTTACAGCTTCAAAAATGTTTAACACAAAACTTACTAAAAAATTATTTCTTCATTTTGTTTTTTTAACAATTTTTTGCAAGGAATTATTTGCTCAAACCAGCTCTGGACTTAGCTTAGAAGATTATTTATCGCAAGTC
>VGDJ01000178.1 GCA_016869775.1 Alphaproteobacteria bacterium | reverse complement strand
GGACACACCAAACCCGCCAACAATCGTGAAGAGGTGCCAGAATTGCCCATATCGAGGAAGTTATTGGGCTCCATTAAACCAACGATACCACTTCCGTTTATTTGATAATGATCATCATATTTTTGAATTTCTACCCCCATCAAACGCATGGCGTTGATGGTTTTTAAAACATCTTCACCTTCTAAAAGATTATAAATTTTGCTCAAACCATTTGCTAATGAAGCAAAAATTATGGAACGATGCGATATAGACTTATCTGGCGCGGGAATAATTTGGCCAGTAATTGGAATATCGCTTTTTTGCGAAATTAATGGCATAATTAGTTGATGAAATTAGCGATACTGTTAAACAAAATATCAATCGAAAATATGAGAGCGACATTAAAAATAGCGCATAAAATAATGACCAAGCGCGAGTTGCCGAAATCTTCAATTTCAATATGGGCGCTGGGCTGATCGAAATACATAATTTTAACAATTCGCAAATAATAAAAGGCCGACACAGCTGAAAACATCACCGCAATTATAGCGTAAGGCAAAAGACCGCTCAGAATAGCTGTTTTAATGATATAAAATTTTGAGAAAAAACCGGCCAATGGAGGAATACCAGCGCTCGAAAACATTAATATACTTAGAGACAAAGCTAGGGTGGGATTGGTTTTTGCCAAACCAGCTAAAGAGTTGATATTAAAAATTTTATCATCCGTTGCGTCGTTTTCATGTGTTTGAGGCGAGCGAATAATTGTGAGGAAAGCAAAAGTTCCGAGTGAAATTATGCTATAAATTATCATGTAAAAAATTGCCGAAATATATGAAAATTTTTGCATAGAAGAAAGCGCAAGTAGAACAAAACCAATATGACCAATCGAACTGAAAGCTAACAATCTTTTAATATTTTTTTGAAAAATTGCCCCAAAACTCCCAACCATAATAGATGCCATCGCAACAATTAAAAATATTTTTGAGAGGATTTGCCAATTGGCGTTATAGGATAAAAGCAGTAAAGCCATCACCGTTGAAAATTTAACCACGGTGCCAAAAAAAGCCAAAACAGCGGATGGCGCGCCTTGATAAACATCGGGCGCCCACATATGAAAAGGTGCGGCTGAAATCTTGAAAAGCATTGCGGTTACGACCATTATCAAACCAAAAATCAGGCCGACCGAAATTTCGTCGGGTTTAGTTTTTTCAATTAAATCTTTGATTAAAGTAAGATTAGTGCTTCCGGAGTAGCCATAAACCATCGAAATGCCAAAAAGTAAAATTCCTGAGGCAAGGCTTCCGAGGATAAAATATTTGATGCCCGCTTCGGAAGATCTTGCAGATTTGACATTGAAAGAAGCTAGTAAATAAAGCGATAGAGCTTGAAGCTCTAGCCCTAAGTAAAATAACAATAAATCGTTTGCTGAGATCATTAACAAACCGCCAACTGTTGCGATCATAAGAAGCGCAAGATATTCAGAACTATATTTCTCGATTGTAAAAATATAGCGAATAGAAATTAAAATAATGAAAGTAAGAAGAGCAATCACAATGCATTTGATAAACGAAATAAGGGCTCGAGAGTTGATCATATCATTAAAAGCTGTTTCAAACGAACCAAAAGTTTTGACGGCAAAAGCTAGAGCTAAACCACAAATTATAAGTGCAAAAAAATGGGCAAAAAATTGAAACTTTTCATTTTTTTTGTTCAAAAAAACATCGAGCATCAGAATTAATAACGCTCCGCTAAAAAGCGTAATTTCGGGAATTAATAAACTAAATTTCATAGAGAACTAAATTGTTATTGAAGTGGCGGAAGAGTTAACACAAAGCTACTAAGTTGCGAGGATTGCTCACTAAAGAAATTCATAATCAAGCTTGGAGCAATACCAAGGCCGATAATCATAATGGCCAGACCGAACAAAATGAAGAACTCACAAAAATCAAGATCTTTGATATTTTTAATTTGTTGGTTATGAATCTCGCTAAACCAAACT
>VGDJ01000177.1 GCA_016869775.1 Alphaproteobacteria bacterium | reverse complement strand
AAACCTTAGCTCTGATTATGCAGTTGATGATTTTGGAAATAAAATTTCTTATATAATTGATAAAAGATATACCGGCGATTTTATGACAAACATAGTTAAAGATGCTGCAAGCTTTGGAACCGCCCCATCAACTCAGCTCATGACAATTAAAGAGAAGCAATTAGATGGAACTTCAGTTATTGATTTATCTCAAGTAGCTATAGTTGTAATATTAAGTCATGGACCAAATGGATTGGGTGCCTTTAATGCAAATGATGGAACGCAAAATTTAGCACCTTCTGATTCAGGTGAAGCTGAAAATTATCCATCGACACCTCACAATAGTGCAACATCTTATGATAGTGTTTTTTATTCCGAAGCCCTTAACAGTGATGATTTTGACGATATTTTATTTTTTAAAAGTCGTGTAGATTTTGTTAATGATTTTTCTATGCAAAATCTAATTCCGTGTTATTCAGATGGCGTTACAGACGCAAGTTTTACTCCGACCTCAAAATATTATGGTCAATATTTATATGCTAACTCAGATTGTTCTGGTACTTTTGAAGTTAACCCTAGAAAAACTCAAAAATGCGGTTTAAATGGTCAGTGGGAATGGATACTTCAAAATTGCCCATAAGTTTAATTACCCACAAAGGTAAAAACGAAGTTATCTTCTTTTGTTACTATCAAGAGCTCTTCCGTCAACAACTTTATTTGAACTTAGCATGAAAGTTTGGTTTGGCTTAAGGGTGAATTCTACTTCAACTTGATTTTCTTTATTAATTTTAGGGGCTAGTTCTTCAGATTTTTTACCTGATAAAATTTTCCATTTACTAATACTTAATTTCCATACAACAGTTAATTGATTTTGAGATACATTTTTAAAATAAAGTTCGTTTTCGGGGTTGTTTGATTGAGCTAAGAATTTTTTATCATTAATCCATAAAGACCAACTATTTTCTGAAAAAAACATAATCGATGATAAGAATATGTATGATTTGGCGTTATCTTCGTTCTTTTGAAATTCTTTTATTTCTTCTTCCTGTTTTTTAGCCTCTTCTTCACTAAGCTTTTTAGCTTCTTCTCCTTCGGGAACAAATTCTTGATTATTTCTGAGAGCTTCAATAGCTTTTTCAACGTTTGAGTATTGTTCGTCGTTGAACATAATTGAAGTTAGTTTTGATGGTGAAAAAATATCATCGATTGATTTTTTGACCGAGTTTGCAGAAATTTCATTATTTTTATTTTCAGTAATTTTATCAATGTTAATGCTTTTGGTTATTTCTTGGTTGTTTTGTGCATTTGCTTCAGATAAAAATCCAGTTACAAGAATGATAATAGTTTTTAAATAATTATTTATTGTCATTTTTTGGTGGATTGTTGGTTTGAGATGGATTTGGAGAGCCTTCCTTATATACGTACCAAGAAAATATTAACTTGGCTTTAATTTTTCCAATTGATTTACCTGAACTTATATCAAAGTAATCTTTTACACTGTAGTCAGATTCTTTATTGAATTCGAATTTGGTTATAATTGGATATCCATGAAGATTATCAACTAATTCATTAGCAAATTGAATAGCTTTAACATCATTATATGCGTTAAATGATATCTCAACAATTGTGTATAATATTGAGAGAGTTTCATTTTGATAAATATTTGATGAGAAGTTTTCGGGAATATTTACTTTAGTAATAGGGCTATTAATGGAGTATTTTTCAGATAAGGTATTTACTAATTTGTTTATCTCTTCAACCTTTATCCCGGAAAAAGATTTACGTTTTTCAGTGATTTGTGACCATAGTTCCATGTATTTTTTATTTTCTAAAGATTTTTTTTCAAGCTCTTGCGTTTTAACTTTTATATCAGCGATGTCAGATAAAATTTTTTCGTATTGAACTAAAAAAGAACTATTTAAGTGAAAATACATGAATACCAAAGCCCCAATCAACAAGCATAAAACTAATGCAAAAGATAAACTGAATTTAATTTTCTTTTTAATTTTCTCGATTTTCAT
>VGDJ01000176.1 GCA_016869775.1 Alphaproteobacteria bacterium | reverse complement strand
TTTATTTGTTGATGAAAATGGTGCGCTTGAGATATCGAGATGCTTCAAAATCGATTCTTATTATAACTTCATAGCAAATGGCGTCAATACATTGAGAAGACCAGGAGCCTATAAATATTTTTCAGGCTTAGCTGCAGTTCCTCCTGGCACAATTGTAAATGTTGAAAACACTCATTATGAAATTACTTCTCAAATCAAAAATTATAAAGTTGACTATTCAAAATCAATTTCAGAGCTATACCAAGAAATAAAAATTATTTTAGGAGAATTTAAAAATAAAAGGCTTGGGGTAGAATTAAGTGGTGGATTAGACTCATCTTTAATAATAGAAACATTACTAAAGTTTGGAATTGACCCAATTTTAATAGGCTTTAGTTCAGAAAAGTTTGAATTTAGAACAGAAAGGGTAATACAAAATATTTATAAAGAAAAAGTGAAAGAAGCAATTATACTAAAATATGAAAATTGCTTTGCTTTTGACAATTTAAAAGAAACCCCGAAACACCCAATTCCTGTTACCGAATCACACTTATTTAATAGACACTTAACCGTAGCAAAAAAAGCCAAAGAATTTAATATTGATATCTTATTTAGTGGCGAAGCAGGAGATCAACTTCTCAGCTTTCCTAATAATTGTATGAACAATAGTTTTTTACCAAATGAATTTAGTTATTGGTGTCTAGCGGAACAATGGAGTAACCAATATGTCTTTCAAAAATTAGGAGTTTCCTATTTGTCTGGAATGGCACTTGGTGCGATACCAAGTTTATTGTTTTCTTTGAGAGGCATACAACCTTGGGATCCCATGAAATTATGGGCAAGAAGAAAATTTAAAGAATGTCTCCCAAAAGAATTAAGTGAATTTGCATACACGGCCTTTCATAATGGTTGGGTTGCTGACGGTTTAATTAATGCTGCTGATACGATAAGTGAAATCAGCGAAAACGCTTTTAAAGATTTAAAAATAGATGACTTAAGTCCACAGAAAATGAAGTTTCAATCCAAAAAATACTCAACGCTTGACGAAGAAAAAAGAAAATCATTTCTTTTAAATCTAGCATTTGTTTCTTGGTACTTTTCGATAAATAAATGAGAGAAAATTTAAGACAAATAGAAATTAAGGTTTGGAATGGCGAAAAATTAAGAGTTGATCTAATTGAAGACTATGATAGCAATGACAACTTCTCGTACTATGTTCTTAACAATATTACAGTTGAAGTCAATAAAAATGAAATAATTATATATACTGATGACAATACTTTAGCTAAATGGTATCCATATATAAAATTCAAAAAGAAATACAATGCTAATTCAAAAGAACAAAAAATTATTAAAGAAGCATTTTTAATTCACGCATCATACAAGGATGTATATTATCATTGGATATATGATATTCTTCCGCAATTAAAAATCTTAGAATCAAATTCTTATAGCAAAATTATTATGTCGCCGTTTACATATAATTTTCAGAGAGATTCTTTACAGTTATTTTGTAATATTAAAAATGTGTATTCAGAAAATTATACCTATAACATAGATAAACTTTTTTTACCTTTTCAAACAACAAGGTTACTCATGCCAAAAAATTTCGTTTTTGATTTTTTAAACCAAAATATGAAATTTACGAAATCCGATGTGAAAAATAAAATCTATATCACAAGGGATAAAAAATTTAAACGTTCGATTTTAAATGAAAAAGAGCTAATTCAAATACTGCAGTCGAGAGGATATCTTATATATTCTCTTGAGGATATTTCATTTTCAAATCAAGTAGACATTTTTAAAAACGCAAGTGTTATAATTTCAGCTCATGGATCAGGTCTCACAAATATTGTCTTTTGTGAACCTGGTACATCAATTTTAGAAATTTATGGGCCAGGATGTGGAGAAAGGTGTTTTGCAAGAATATCAAATCACGCTATGTTAAAATATAGTGCATTCGAGGTAAATAAAATAAGTTATCAGAGTTCTCTACATAGATTATTTTATACGTTTTTCCCAAAATTAAACCGATTCGATTTTAAAGTTGACATTAAA
>VGDJ01000175.1 GCA_016869775.1 Alphaproteobacteria bacterium | reverse complement strand
AAATTAAAAAGCTGTATTTATAATTATATGTCAAAAAAAACCCTTTCAGATTGCAGGACTTTATTTAAGGATTTTTTTAAAAAAAATGGTCACCAAATAATAGACTCAAGTCCTTTAGTACCACAAAACGATCCAACATTAATGTTTACAAATTCTGGAATGGTTCAATTTAAGAACGTGTTTACAGGTTTAGAAAAATTTAATTTTAAAAGAGCTACAACTTCCCAAAAATGCGTAAGAGCAGGAGGAAAACATAATGATCTTGAAAATGTAGGATATACACCAAGGCATCACACTTTTTTTGAAATGTTAGGTAATTTTTCTTTCGGGGATTACTTCAAAGAATTAGCAATAGAATATGCTTGGTCTTTAATTACAAAAGAGTTTCAAATAAATAAAGACCGCTTAATAGTGACCGTATTTCATGATGATAATGAGGCCTTTTCAGTATGGAAAAAAATTTCAGGGTTTTCAGATAACAAAATAATAAAAATATCAACCAATGATAACTTCTGGTCCATGGGTGACACAGGTCCCTGCGGTCCATGTTCAGAGATTTTTTTTGATCATGGAGAAAAATTTAGAGGCGGTTTGCCAGGTACCAGGGAACAAGATGGAGATCGATTTGTTGAAATTTGGAATCTTGTTTTTATGCAATTTGAACAAATTTCAAAAGATAAAAGAATTAAACTACCCAAGCCCTCAGTGGATACAGGTATGGGGCTTGAGAGAATTTCTGCTGTTATGCAAAGTACACATGATAATTATGAAATTGATTTATTTAAAAATATCATTCACTATTCTGAACAACTTATAAAATCAAAAATTTCAAGCGAAAATATTTCAAGTTACAGAATAATAGCAGATCATCTAAGAGCTACAACTTTTTTGATATCCGATGGTGTTTTACCATCAAATGAAGGTCGAGGGTATGTACTTAGAAGAATTATGCGAAGAGCAATGCGACATGCTTATACTCTAAATGCAGAGATGCCAATCTTAAATAAAATTGTTCCTGTGATTGTAAACATGATGCAAAGCGAGTATCCAGAATTAAAGATGGCTGAAAATTTAATTGTAGAAAATTTAAAATTAGAGGAAGAGCGTTTTTCTTTTATGCTTAAAAATGGAATGAAAATTTTAAATCAAGAGTTAGATAAAAGCAAAAATAATTCATTTTCAGGGGAGGTTGCTTTTAAGCTTTATGATACTTATGGTTTTCCATTAGATTTAACTCAAGATTTTTTAAAAAATAAAAAAATTATTGTTGATGAGGATCAATTTAATAAATCTATGGAAGTTAGCAAGGCAAAAGCAAGAGCTTCGTGGAAGGGGTCTGGTTCTCAACACACTGATAGAATATGGTTTGAAATTAAAGAAAAATATGGATCAACTGAATTCTTAGGTTATAATTTTTTATCTAGTGCAGGAAAAATATTAGCAATTATTGATAAAAATAAAGAATTAAATTCTTTTAAAAATAAGGAAGAAATAACTTTAGTTATAAACCAAACTCCATTTTATGGTGAATCGGGAGGACAAGTTGGTGATACTGGAGTTATTTATAACGAAAAGTTTAAATTAAATGTAATTGATACAAAAAAAGTTTTTGGTTCAATTTTTTTACACATTGGTAAAATTGAGCATGGTGAAGTTAACAAAGGCGATTATGCCACTTTAAAAGTCGATATTAATAGAAGAAACAATACAGCAGCCAATCATTCTGCAACCCACCTTTTGCATGAAGCTTTAAGAAGAATTATTGGTAAGCATGTAGTTCAAAAGGGAGCCTATTATGGACCTGATAGGCTAAGATTTGATTTTAGCCACTCCAAACCAATGACTGACTCTGAAATTTTAAAAATAAATGAAACCGTAAATAAAATTATAAGACAAAATGGGCCAGTTAGTACAAGATTAATGTCGCCAAAAGATGCCATGACAGAAGGAGCGTTGGCATTATTTGGTGAAAAATATGGAGAAGAAGCGAGGGTTGTTACCATGGGCACAATTGATAAAAAAACTTATTCAATTGAGTTGTGTGGAGGAACTCATGTGAAAAAAACTGGT
>VGDJ01000174.1 GCA_016869775.1 Alphaproteobacteria bacterium | reverse complement strand
AGTTGAATAATTCGTAGCGATTAAATCGTACAATGTTCATATCTCTTATCTTTTATTACATAGTAAATATAGGAATAAATTTTGAATTTTCCAAGTAATTTTGAAAAAATATTAAAAAAATAACCCATTGAAAATCAATGGGTTATATATTAGATTAAGAACCAAACCCAACTTCAATTGTGTCTCCTTTCATAGTAAACTCTTCTATGAATCTATGGTCTACATCATTATTAAGTTTATACAACTCATCGGCATACTTCCATAGTTCCATACCTGTTAGGTTTCTATTAGGTAATTCTACTTTGTTATCATGCACCCCATCACTCATCCATTTACATATTACAGGCCATTTATAGGATAGAGCATCAATCGGTGAAATAGTATCTATATCCCAACTTGTTTCAAATCCATTTTCAATTGCAATTTCATTTAACTTTTCAAATAATTCTTGTCTTTTCATATTCGTATTATATTGTTTTAACTATCTAACATTGGGAACTCTTCATCAGCTTGCTCTAACCCCATCTCATTCATTGTGAGTACATATCGTAAAGCAGCTACCATACCAGAGTGAAATCCATGTTGCCAATCTCCTCGTTCACTTTGTAATTTTTTCACTTCGTTTGGATATAGTTTTTCTATATCTTCTTTATGTTCCTTTACTCCTTTGATTTTCTCAGCTTCTTTTGTACTTCTTGCATACCATAGAAGTCTTCCGTACTTATCCTCTTTTTGTAGGATGTTTTCAAATAATTGTTTTTTTGTCATATAATTTATTTTACAATTTCTTTTTTAGTAAAAATAATAATTCTTTTATTTTATTATCTCTATTATTACTTTTTATATTACCACCTCTAAATACAACATAATCCTTTTCAAACATTGTCACATTACCATGTTTATTCATAATTTCATAAAAATCACTTTCGGTTAAAAAACCTTCATTATTATAAGAAACTAAAATAAATTTAGCATTTGTATTTTCTATAAGATTAGAAAATGTATTTTTTATAGTAGATTTTTTATTCCAATTTGATTTATTCCAATTATTTGGTATACCAGATACTTTTGATAATATTTCAGCATTTACATTATTATCTAATATTGAATTGAGCATAAAATAGTTAGAACTATATGGATGTTGATTATATGGAGGGTCAAAATATGCTAAATCTAAATCGGATATATTTTTTACTATTTCACCAGTATCTCCTTTAAAAATTTTATATTCACATTCGTAATTTGATTCATAGCATCACTATTAGTTCCACCAAATTTTCCAATTTGAGTTTCTTTATCTTTATAAAATCCTTTGAATACTCCACTTGTATTATTATTTACTGAAGCTTTATATAAAAGTGGTGCGAGATAAAAATATTGATTTGGTATATTATCTATGTGTGTTCTTATACTATCAATTATATTTGCATTTTGATTTGTGTAAAAACATCTATCATTTTTTTGAATATCTAAATCATTTTTTGGCGAATAATATTTTCGTATAACACCATTTTTTACAATATTATTTCTAACATTATTTAAATAATCTATATTATTTTTAATTTCTTTTTCATCAATTTCCGATAGATTTGATAAATAACATTTATTTATGATTTCAACATAATTTTCTAAATCATTAGTATATAAAAAACTCGAATGTTTTTTAAAAAATCTAGATACAACACCACTACCGGCAAATCCATCTAATATTGATATTTTATCTTTACCTAATTGTTTTTTAACTTCATTTAAAGGATTTTCTATAAAAGATAATAATTTTCTTTTATTACCAATGTATGTAATTAGTTGTGATGATAAATAAAGTGGATTTTCTATGTCAAAAAAAGTATTATTCATATTTTTTTATATAATATTCTATCGAGTATCTTGATATTTTATCCATTATCTCATACATTTCTTGTTTTGACCAATCACTAGAACCTGGTACATCATGCATAGAGTGTCCTCTCATAAAATAACTACCTCCAACGCTATTATGTTTTTGTAATCTCAACCATTCATAATGAATTACATTTGGTTCTGTAAAATTGAATGTTCTTTTAATCCTATCTGGAATTCTAGAT
>VGDJ01000173.1 GCA_016869775.1 Alphaproteobacteria bacterium | reverse complement strand
AAAAGAAATTTGTGCGGTTTCGGGGGCAATTGTTGATATCGAAGATACTGGAGTCGTAAAAATCTCTTCAAACAGCTCTGATTCTATCAAAAAAGCTTTAACTATGATAAATGAAATTACCTTTGAACCAGAAATTGGCGATATCTATGAAGGTCCGGTCGTAAAGGTAATAGATGCTGGAGCCTTTGTAAGTATTTCTCCAAATCGTGATGGCTTTGTTCATATTTCTGAATTGGCAGAATATAGAATAGAATTTGTCGAGGACGTTATAAACGAAGGCGATATAGTCAAAGTAAAAGTGATAGGATTTGACAAAAAAGGACGCCCTAAACTGAGCTACCGTTGCGTTGATCAAATTACTGGCGAAGATATTTCTGATAAAATTTCTAACAAACCTAATATTGTCGATGAAAGAGAGTTTTCTTCGCGTGGTGACGATTCTCGTGATAGAGATGATCGCCGTGATAAAAGAAGAAACGACGATAGAAGAGGAGATGATAGAAGAGGAGACGATAGAAGAGATCGCCGTGACAATCGTGATCGCGATAGAGATGATCGTCGTGACAATCGCGATAGAGGTGATAGAGAAGATTCTTCAAAAAAGAGAAGGGGCTTCTTTAGTTAGATCACAACTAGAATTACTTTAAATTATCTAATTGGGGGGCAACCCCCCCAATATCCAAAACAAAAAATGCCAAAAAAACCTAATCATCAAAAAAACTACAATACCACATTTCAAAATATCCTAACCTTATTTTTAACCTTTGCAGTCACCATAATTTGTACCCTGCTTTATTTCAAGGTTGATGGCGATGTCAATATCAAAACCCTCACAAACTCATTTTTTATCGGAATCATTGCTCAATTAATTGATGGCTCAATCGGCATGGCTTATGGCGTCACTGCCACAACTTTTTTATTGAGCCAAGGTGTTTCTCCCATAGTTGCTTCAAGCTCAATTCACATTGCCGAAGTTTTTACAACTGGCGCCTCGGGATTAAGCCATTGGAGACTTAACAATATTGATAAAAAATTGTTCTTAAATCTAATTTTTCCCGGAATTATTGGAGGCCTTATCGGGGTATTTATATTAAGTAATATAGACGGCAAAATTTTGAAACCTTGGATATCAATTTATCTGGCATTAATGGGGATATTTATAATTACCAAAGCTCTAAAGAAACGAGTTTTTAACAATAAAATTAATACCAAAAAAATTGCTCCATTAGCTCTTGCTGGTGGCATGATAGATTCAATTGGCGGAGGAGGATGGGGTCCAGTTGTAACTACCACACTTCTATCACGTGGACATGAACCTAAAAAAACCATTGGTTCCGTAAATTCAGCAGAATTTTTTATTACTACCTCAACGGGCTTTTCTTTTGCTATTTTTGTTGGCATTAATCAACCAGAAATCATTGCTGGCCTCATATTAGGGGGAATTATTAGCGCACCATTTGCGGCCAAAATTACCACTAAACTTCCGACTTCACTTTTAATGATTATCGTTGGCACCGTAATTGCCAGCCTAAGCGTTATAACAATATTAAAAAATTTTGGACTTTTTTAGACCTTCAAGATTGACATGGTTGGGGGGCTAATTTAAGATTTTTTAAAAATTTAAAAATGGCAATTGAACAAAAAATCCTATACAATTTGATTCTAAAAAACTTTCCTAACGCAACAATAAAAGTTGTTGATACCGTTGGAGATAAAGACCATTATCGAATTGAAATAATTGACCAACAATTTGCCAATTTAAACAAAATTCAGCAACACAAAATTGTTCACAAAGCGTTGGATAATGTTTTGCACAAACAACTTCACGCTATTGAATTAAAAACTTCATCCCAATAATTATGCGCAATATAAATCAAGAAATCTCTAACGCCGTTGAACAAAATCCCGTAGTTTTATTTATGAAAGGAACCAAAGATTTTCCACAATGCGGATTTTCGGCGGTGGTTGTACAAATCTTAAGAAATCTTAAGGTTAATTTTATTGATGTTAACGTCTTGGCGGACCCAGAAATTAGACAAGGAATTAAAGAATTTTCCGATTGGCCAACTATTCCTCAACTTTATATAAAAGGTGAATTTGTTGGCGGTTGCGACA
>VGDJ01000172.1 GCA_016869775.1 Alphaproteobacteria bacterium | reverse complement strand
TTACAAAAATAAAAATATTCGATATTTTACGATTTGTTTAGCCGGTTTTTTTGGTTAGTTTTTTTGGTTAGTTTTTTTGATGTTGAGCTTAAACAACTTTTAATTTGATTTTATTTAAAAAACTTAGTGGCTTTTATGGATTTGGTTTTTAAATAACAAGCTTTAATAACAATATTTAAATAAAAACTATCTGATTCAAATACTATTAAATCTAGCCGTGATAAACATCGAGGTTGCCAAAACGCGTAAATTCAGCATCAAAAAATAACTCTACGCTTCCAACTGGGCCGTTTCTTTGTTTGGCAATTATAAATTCTGCTTTATGAGCAACTTGTTGCATTTCATTCTTCCATTTTTGAAATTTTTCAATCTCATTTTCAGCTGGCCTCATGCGCTCTTTGTAGTAGCTTTCACGATATATAAAAGCCACCACATCAGCATCTTGCTCAATCGAACCTGATTCACGCAAATCCGATAATTGCGGTCTTTTATCCTCTCTTTGTTCAACCGCCCTTGATAATTGCGATAAAGCGATAACCGGAATATTGAATTCTTTAGCAATTGCTTTGAGTCCTTGAGTAATTTCTGAAACTTCTTGAACACGATTTTCAGCTGATCGAGCCGAAGTTCCGCGAATTAGTTGTAAATAATCAATTACTAACAAACCGAGATTGTGTTTTCTGAGCATTCTTCTCGCTCGGGTTCTTATTGCTGAAATCGAGAGCGCAGGAGTATCATCAATAAAAAATGGCATTTTAGAAATTTCAGCTGAACGGGTTGCCACAACCTCCCATTCATTTTCGTTTAATTGACCCGTCCGAAATTTCATAGCATTAATACTACACTCCATCGATAATATTCGCGAAGCAAGTTGATCAGAAGACATTTCAAGCGAAAAAAACCCTACCGCTTTTTGATTTTTTTTCTCATCTAAGTCGGGATTGAGGTACTTGCAAGCATTAACAGCTATGTTTATGGCAACAGCGGTTTTACCCATCGATGGTCGCCCTGCCAAAATAAATAAATCCGATTGTTGTAGTCCGCTCAAAATTTTATCGAGATCAACAAATCCGGTGGAAACCCCGCTGATATGGCTGTCACGTTTTTTGGCAATTAGAGTTTTATCAAGAGTTTCTTTGATTGAATAAGAAATATTGCGGAAATCACTTTTGCCGTTTCCGCCATTTTCAGCCAGCTGAAACAAATCGGCCTCGGCTTTCTCAATTTGCTCTTGAGCAGAGTCATTGTTACTAGGTTTATAGATGCGATTAACTATATCTTCGCCAACCATTACTAATTTTCTTTTTAATGCTAAATCGTGAATAATTTTACCATAATCCGCTATATCAAATATTCCTGATGCACTAGCTAAAAGCGTCGATAAATATTGCGCACCGCCAATGGCTTTGATGTTTTCATCGCTATCAAAAAATTGCTTTAGAGTAATTTGATTGGCAACAATATTAACTTTTTCAACACTATGAATAATTTGAGAAAATATTTTTTGGTGCGCGGGTTCATAAAAATGTTCTGGTATCAAAAATTCAATTACGCGCGATAAATATTCGTTATTTAAAATAATTGTTCCCAATAGCGACTGCTCGGCCTCAATATTAAAGAGCTCAGTTTTGTTAATTTCTGTTTTGATTTCGACCATTGGAATTAAAGATAAACTTGTAAATTAATTGAAGATTTAAAAGTGATTTTTTGGAATAAATTCGATGAAATTTTGAATCAATTGAGGCCAAAATTCTCATTAAAAAAAATAGTTGTGCAAGTCAAAATTGCCAAAAAAATTCTACAAAATATTTCTATAAAGTTTGTTGCTAATAGTTTGTTGCAATATAAACTTTTATAACAAATTTATCTGCAAATTTTATCAAAAAATTTTTACCTAACCTTCCTAAATAACAATTCATTTTAGTTTTATGAGTTTTTTTAAATCTTCTCTCGAAAGTTCTGATAGTGCGATTTTTTCATCAATTAATGCCGAACTCGATCGTCAATCAAGCCAAATCGAACTCATTGCCTCCGAAAACATAGTAAGTCGAGCAGTCCTCGAAGCTCAAGGTTCAGTATTTACCAATAAATATGCCGAAGGCTATCCATCAAAACGCTATTAT
>VGDJ01000171.1 GCA_016869775.1 Alphaproteobacteria bacterium | reverse complement strand
AAACAACTTCGTGATCTCGGAATTTCTATTGATATTAAAAGCAATCATGAACGACTTGGAATTTATTTAACAAATAGTCTCGATATTGACCAGCACGCAATTAGTGGCCACATGCCAAATCTTCAACAAGAACATGAAAAATCAACCAACATAAAAAACCAAGAAGATATTTTAGCCATCATCGGCAACCCGCCTTATTTCAACGGTAAAAGCCAAGCTTTATCTAAAATTATCGATCAAAAAATTAGTGATACTTATAAAAAAAATCTTCACGAGAAAAAAATTAATTTGGACGATCTTTACATTAAATTTATTAAACTTGCCGAATATAAAATTGCCGAAATCAATAGATCGCAATGCGGTGTTGTTGGCATTATCACCAACAATAGTTTTCTTGATGGGGTTACCCATCGTAAAATGCGTGAAAGTTTATATAATTCTTTCGATGAAATTTATATTTTAAACCTTCATGGCAATGCACGGAAAAAAGAAAATGACCAAAATGTTTTTGACATTATGGTGGGGGTAAAGATACGTCATTTCGATGGTCATGAAAATTTGGGTATTTGTTTTGAAAGAAATAAAATTGAAAAAAATTTTCAACATTGCTTTGTTGTCGATAAAATTATTTCGCGAGATTTATTTTGTTCTATGACATACATCGCCCCGCTCTATCTCTATCAAAAAAATAATCCTGATGATTTGTTGTTTGATTCAAGTAAAAATACTATCATTAAAATTCCAAACTTTACGCCACAATTTCAACAATTTTACTCGCAACTAAATTTTGCGTCAAAGCCAAGCCCCGAGCACATTATGGCCTATATTTATGCCATTTTACATTGCCCACTTTATCGACAAAAATATTTAGAATTTTTAAAAACCGATTTTCCAGCCATTGCTTTTACTCAAAATGAAAAGATTTTTTATGATTATCAAAATTTGGGGCAAAAATTAATTGATTTTCATCTTTTAAAAAATCTACCCGATGATAGAGAAATAAAGGTTAGTTTTGATTTTGAAATTAATAATTCATGCGAAATTTTTATTGAGCAAAAAACTCCTCCAACTCCGACCTCGCATAAATTAATTTTACAAACAAATGCTAAAAAACTTATAAATTTTGAAGGTTTTGCAAAAGAAATTTATGATTTTGAAATTGGTTCATATCGCCCAATTGATAAATGGCTTACTTATCGAATAAACGACCAAGTTGCTCTTAATTTAAGCGATATTGAGCATTTGAAAAATATGATTATTGCCATCAAAAATACGCAAATTGTTATGAATAAAATTGCTGATTTAAACCAAGCTTATTTAAGTCGATAATTTTAGCTATTAATACAACAAAAAACCTTGCATGTTTGTTTCGAAAAACATGCAAGGTTTATAGATTTTGAGAGTTTTTAATTTACGCTTTTTTGGCTTTGATTTCTTCGGCAACATGCGCTGGAACTGGCTCATATGAATCAAATTCCATGCTATAACTAGCACGACCTTGGGATAGAGAGCGCAAACTGTTAACATAACCAAACATTGAAGCTAATGGCACCCGAGCAGTAATTACTTGCGTAACATCGCGGGCTTCAACATTTTGAATTTGTCCGCGACGTGAGTTGATATCACCAATAACATCACCCATATAGTCTTCTGGAGTTACAACTTCAACTTTCATAATTGGCTCAAGTATTATTGCGCCAGCTTTTCCCATGGCTTCACGAAATGCCGAACGAGCAGCAATTTCAAAAGCCAGAACACTTGAATCAACATCGTGATAAGCGCCATCAATTAAGCGCGCTTTGAGGCGCACAACTGGATAACCTGCTAAAATACCAGTTTCTTTGGCGGATTCTAAACCTTTTTCAACCCCTGGGATATATTCTTTTGGAACGCGTCCACCAACAATTTCGCTTTCAAAAATGAAATTTTCTTTTTCATCAATCGGCAAAGGTTCAAAAATAATTTTAACTTTTGCAAATTGACCCGCACCTCCCGATTGTTTTTTATGAGTATAATCAATCTCGGTCGATTTTGTAATGGCCTCGCGGTAAGCAACTTTTGGCTGACCGATATTGGCATCAACTTTGAATTCACGCTTCATGCGGTCGACAATGATTTCTAGGTGCAATTCACCCATA
>VGDJ01000170.1 GCA_016869775.1 Alphaproteobacteria bacterium | reverse complement strand
TTTTTTGCCAGTAACATCATCAATCAATAATACACTATCTTCCTCCATAGTTTTTATATTGACCAAATAGAAACCTAAATCTTTTCTATATCCCCAGAAATAAGGATATTCAAACAAAGAGGCATCACCATATTTTTCAAAAATATACTTAATTTTTGTATAAGTGCCGTTTTTTAGTTTTAGGTGCAAAGCCTTTCCATCGTCGTATGCATTTTCAGAAAAATGCAAAAGATTTAAAAAGCTGTTTGTTTTATTGGGACCTTCAAAATCAAGCACTATTTCTTTTTTTGTTAACATCTCTTTAATTTTTTGCTTGAAATAAGAAGAATTTTTTTGTTTGAAATCATGATTGAGTAATATCGGATTAATCTTGACTAATTCTATGATAAAATTTTCATCATTTTGGATTGATTCAGGCATGTAATCGATTGGAATATATTCTCTCGCAAAGGCAATTTTTATGATCTCCTTATCTGATTTAAATTCTTCCGGTAGTGTTTTATAGGTTTGGGATAGCCAAGATAGATCTGATTTTATTACCATAATGACCATTTGTCGAGTAATCAAATCGATAGGAATATATTTTATTGATGAAGGCCTATTTTTTAAAGAAAGCTCAATTATTTCGGGGTCGCGCTTTAATTTATCAGACGCATATTGGATATTGTCACCGTTTTTAGAAACATAAATTTTAATTAATTGCTTATCATCTTTTAAGCGGTTTGAGGCTTTAATAAGAGCCATAGGTTGATTTGACGCGATTGCCATTACATCAAAATCATCATAATATTTTTCTGGGATATTATTCATTTCCAGTGGGCAAATATTTTTTGAAATTAACTCCATAATAAATTTTTTGTTATTTAAAAAATTTATGGGAATTTCTGAGAATTTAATTTTATTTTCTGATATTGATTCAATAATTTTATGGCTTTGCGATGGTTCCGAAAGTTCATTGCTAAATGCAAAATTCGACAGCGAGAGTGATATTAAAAAAGACAAAATCATTAGTTTCGGTAAAAAACTTTTGCAAAAAATCATCATAATTTATTAATCGATTTATTATTAAGGGTTCTTAAACGCTCATTTTAATTTCAAATTTTTTTGTCCAAAGATACTCCCAATTAGTCTAAGTAGACTTTTTGTTTAGCAATCTTTGTGAACATGGTCGTGATAATGAGAGTAAAAACTGATTTCACTAACGCTATTTTCGTTAAGTTTTTTAGCGCCAAGTAGTGACAAATATTCGGGATGTTGATTTATATGTTCTGGCTTGCCGTGACAACAAACATGGCTGTTTATGCAATAAACTATATCAGTTTTTTGCATTACTAAATGCAAATCGTGAGAAATTAACAATATTGCACAGTTATTAATTTGGCGAAATTCATCAACAATTTTATAAAACTCATTTACTGCACTGATATCCATAAATTGTGTCGGTTCATCAAGAATTAAAATATCATTTTGTCCGCCAATTGACTGTAAAAATAAAACTTTTTGTAATTGACCGCCCGAAATTTCATGAATTTGAAGATGAAGAATGTGATTAATTTTGAGCCTTTCGCACCACGATTCGAAATTAGGTGATAATTTATTGTTATTCGTAAGTTTAATGAAGCTCAAAACATCTAGTGGAATGGTTTTATCGATATTAATTTTTTGGGGCATATGACCAATTTTAAGATTTTTATCTAAAAAGATTTGGCCATTTGATGGTTTTATCGCCCCAATAATAATTCTTGCCAGACTGGTTTTTCCTCCGCCATTAATGCCAATTAAAGTTGTAATTTCGCCACGATTTAGGGTCAAAGAAATATTTTCTAAAATTTGATGATTGTCGATTTTTAAGGAAATATTGTTTAGAGCTAAAAGTTGCATTGATTTAATTTGATTGAATTGAGATCTGAGTAAAATTAGAAAAAATAATAGTTTAATCAATTAAAATTATAGATGATTAACGATTAGTTGATCTGTTAGTGGTTCCTGAATTGGTAGAGCTAGATGGAGTAGTTTGTGGACTTTCGGTAGTTGAAGAAGAATTGGTAGAGCTAGATGGAGTAGTTTGTGGACTTTCGGTAGTTGAAGAAGAATTGGTAGAGCTAGATGGAGTAGTTTGTGGACTTTCGGTAGTTGAAGAAGAATTGGTAGAGCTT
>VGDJ01000169.1 GCA_016869775.1 Alphaproteobacteria bacterium | reverse complement strand
CATGACACAAAAAATCGCAATTATAATGGGAAGCAATTCTGACTACGAAACTATGCAAAAATGCGAAGAAACCTTAAAGCAATTTGCAGTTGAATTTGAAACTAAAATTGTTTCCGCTCATCGAACCCCGGATAGATTATATAAATTTTGTAAGGAAGTCGAGAAAGAAAATTTTCAAATTATTATTGCCGGAGCTGGCGGATCAGCTCATCTTCCGGGAATGGTTGCGTCAATGGTAAAGATTCCAGTTCTTGGGGTTCCGATAGAAAGTAAAACTCTAAAAGGCTTAGATTCGCTATTGTCGATTGTTCAAATGCCGGCTGGGATACCAGTTGGAACACTTGCAATTGGCGAAGCTGGAGCAAAAAATTCTGCTTTACTTGCTATTTCGATTTTATCGCTAAACAATAAAAATCTTTCTAAAAAACTTAGCGATTATAGAAAAAAACTAACAAAATCTGTAAATTTAGAACCAACTAAAATTTAATCCTTAGAACAATTTTAAATTTAAATTGATTTTAATAAAAATAGATTGAATATAAAAAAAAATTAAATTTTAAATCACTTTTTTAAATAATGTTTTTCAAAATATCATCGCTTAAAAGTTTTGTTGCAGGTTTTGTTTCAATATCAACTTTTACTTTTGTAAAACTTAGAAAACACTCTTTCACCGAAGCTAAAATTGCTCTTGAAAAAGATTTCGTAGCAATTACTCGCGATCGAAACATTGCAAACTCTAAATCAAAAAATAATCATGAACGACAACAGAAATAATCGCGATCGATTTGATTCTCGACCAGATCTTCCCATAGAAAGAAATGCACTAATTGAACTTACCAAAAAAGAACAGGAACATAGACACAAACTTCAAGAAAATCAGCAAAAAGCCAATAATTCATCATATTTTTTTGGAATGATTTTTGGATTATTTTACAACTTGTCTTTATTATATTTTATTTATGATCTTGTCGAAAAAGGTTATCGATCGCTAGCTCTAAAACTATTTTTAATTAATGCTGGAATAATCATTTTGAGTTTCGGATTATTATCATTTAGTAGAAAATCTTCATTCAGAAAAACAAATCATGTCAGACACAACAACAATAAAAGGTTTAACAAAAACTAAAATTATTATCAGTTTCAAATAGTTTTTGATCTTTAAAAAAATTATTGCACCTGGAATTGTATGAAAGATATAAATTTCTGTTTTTAGTTGTTAATGAAATATACTTACAGGTTTTTAGAAAGTATCGAAAATTATCAAATTACCAAACAGAAAATAACAAAATTTCTCTAACTGATTGCTTTGATAATAGCTATCTTCAGCTCTTTTAGTTGCTTATCCTCAACATTTTTTGGCGCATTCATCATCAGATCCTGAGCCTTTCCGTTCATTGGAAATGGAATCACTTCGCGGATATTCGGTTCGTCGGCAAGAAGCATAACAATTCTATCAATTCCTGGGGCAAGACCGCCATGTGGTGGAGCACCAAACTTAAAAGCATTTAACATTGCGCCAAATTGTTTTTCAACAACATCGGCTCCATATCCAGCAATTTCAAATGCACGATACATGATTTCTGGTTTATGATTTCTAATAGCACCGGAACACAACTCCACACCATTACATACTATATCATATTGAAAAGCTTTTATTGCAAGAGGGTCATGATTATTCAATGCATGAACTCCACCTTGAGGCATGGAAAATGGATTATGAGAAAAGTCAATTTTACCAGATTCTTTGTCTAATTCATACATTGGGAAATCAACTATCCAGCAAAATTTGTAAATTGAGTTATCGATAAGATTTAAGTCGTTGCCAAGTTTAGTTCTCACTAAGCCAGCAATTTTTGATGCTTCAGATACATCACCACAAGAAAAAAACACTGAATCGCCATTATTAATTCCAGTTATAGATTTTAACTTTTGTAGTTTATGGTCATTTAAAAACTTAGCTATCGGACCTTTGGCATCTCCTTTTTCATCAAAAACTATATAAGCTAACCCCTTGGCGCCATTTAATTGAGCATATTCAATCATTTTATCAAAAAACGAACGCGTTTGAGAAGCTGTTTTTGGTGCAGGAATAGCTCTAATTATTGATCCATTTGCAATTTGCTTTGTAAAGATCGAAAAATCAGAATCAATGAAAACTTCAGTTGCATCCGATATAAATATAGGATTTCTG
>VGDJ01000168.1 GCA_016869775.1 Alphaproteobacteria bacterium | reverse complement strand
AATTTAGCAGGAAATTTTTTATCAAATTCTTCTTCTATTTTCTCAAATTCAAAACATATTTTATCCCGCAAAACTCTGAACCAATCAGCGCAAATTTTTTGCTTTTCTTCAATTTTCATAACTTTTTTGTAATTAGTTTGGGATTAAGTTTAATGAATAATTCATAAGAAAATTATTTTAATATAATTTTTTTTAAATAACATAATTTTTTAAATAAATTCTCCATAAATTTTATCTTTTATTTTATAACTAAAAAAAGCTGTTTTTCAGATGAATTTCAAATCTAGTTTTCTACAAGAATTTTTTCTAAGAGGTTTCTTGGCGCAATCCACAAATCTAGAAAAGCTAGACGAAACATTGATAAATCAGAGTATTTCTGCATATATTGGTTTTGATTGCACAGCTAAATCTCTTCACATTGGAAGTCTTGTTCAAATCATGATATTAAGGCTTCTTCAAAGGCATAATCATATTCCAATCATTCTTTTGGGTGGGGGAACCACTAAAATTGGTGATCCATCCGGCAAAGATGAATCTAGACAAATTTTAAATTCTAATCAAATCGAAAATAATCTTGTTGGTATTAAAAAAACCTTAGAAAAGTTCTTAAATATTAATAATAAAAACTTATTAATTTTAAATAATGATCAATGGCTTAAAAACCTTAATTACATTGATTTTCTTCGGGATATTGGAAAACATTTTTCAATTAATCGTATGCTGAGTTTTGAATCTGTCAAATTAAGGCTTGATAGAGATCAACCGCTTTCATTTATTGAATTTAACTACATGATTTTGCAGGCGTATGATTTTTACCATCTTTTTAAAAATTTTAATTGCAGGCTTCAAATAGGTGGCTCTGACCAATGGGGTAATATCGTTAATGGAATTGAATTAATTCGAAGACTTAATCATCAAAATGACATCAACGATAATAGCATGATTGAAAGTTTTGGGTTAACAACTCCACTTTTAACTACTCATGATGGCAAAAAGATGGGTAAAACTGCTGATGGCGCAGTATGGCTTGATGAATCAATGCTATCGCCTTTTGACTATTTTCAATATTTTCGAAATACCCACGATGCCGATGTTATAAAATTTTTAAAATTATTTACCGATCTTTCGCTAGAATATATTTCAAACCTTGAAAAACTTGATGGTTCCGAGATTAACAAAGCCAAAGAAATACTAGCTTTTGAAACTACCAAAATTTGCCATGGCGAGAAAGTTGCAACTGAAGTTTTGAATAAGGCCCGAGAAATTTTTGTTCAAAAAAACAATAATTCATTTGAAGAAAAAATTGTTAAATTAAGAATCAACAATATAGATAAATCTCATTCAATAAAACTTACCGACATCATATTTGAAATTGGTGCTACAAAATAAAAATCTGACAGCAAAAGGCTTATTGATGGAAAGGCCATTAAAATTAACAACGAAATTGTTAATAATACAAATTTATCATTTCAGAATCCGCAATCCTTTGATCTATCAGTCGGAAAGAAAAAATTCTATAAAATTATAATCACCTAAAATATGTCGCATAAAATTATTGGAATTGGTAACGCCATAATGGATTTTTTATGCCCCATAAAAGATGATTTTTTAACAAAAAATCAACTCATCAAAGGTTCAATGACCTTAATCAACAAAACCAACCTTCTGCCGCTGAATACTTTAGATATTGAAAAGCTCTCATCTGGCGGATCGGTTGCAAATACCATAAATGCTCTATCTCAACTCGGTAACGAATGCTCTTTTATTGGAAGCGTGGCCAATGATATTACTGGGCAAAAATATATCGAAGATATCGAAAAATTCGGCACCAAATTTATCGGTCAAATTTATAACAACAAAGATACAGCCTCATCTTTTGTTTTGATTACTCCTGATGCACAAAGAACCATGTGCACTTATTTGGGTTGCGCTCCGATAATTCTTGAAGAACACATCCAAGCGGATCTTTTTTCTGAATGTAAAATTCTATATTTAGAGGGATATTTGTGGGATAGCCCTGCGACAATTTCAGCATTAAGGAAGGCAATCAAAATTGCCAAAAATTTTGGATGCAGAATTGCATTTTCTCTTTCAGATTCTTTTTGCGTTGAAAGACACCGTAAAGACTTTATCGAACTTATTAAAAACGATATTGATATTTTATTTGCTAATGAATCTGAAATATTGAGTCTT
>VGDJ01000167.1 GCA_016869775.1 Alphaproteobacteria bacterium | reverse complement strand
GCGGGGTATATTTTCGGTGGCAGCATTTTACTAGTAATGCCAACTTTCGTTCCGTCATAAGCTAACGGAACTTCACCAGTTTCTGATCCAGTAACTGATTGACGAGGATTAGTAAGGTGCAGTTTCGGTTCATTATTTGAAACAGGGCGCAAAGTATCGTAAGAATATGGATTTAGAGAATTTGCGGTATATGGCGGTAGTGGATGAGTTTGTTGATGGACTCTTATCATTTTTTGAGGATTAGGTAAGCTAGCTGATCTAACTTGCTGATTGGGATTTTGAGGAGTATCGGGCATTTTAAATCAATAATTAATTTTGAATTTTTATTTTAAATAGTATTTCTAATTAGTTTTTTGAGATAATTAGAAATATTTTAAAAAATCAACTTATTATTTGCTAATTAATTAAATTAAAATTACTTAACAAAAAAAACATTATTTAATGGTAAAAGTGGTAATAGCATTAGGTTTATCTTCAATCAAAACCCTTAACTCACTTATCTTAAGACGGATTTCATCGGCTTTAGAAAAATTTTTTCATTTTTATATTTTTGATGCAAAGCGATTTGGTTTTCAATAAAATTTATATCAACTTTTGCGTTATTTTTTGATGATTTATCTTCCAATTCAAGCGAATTATTAAAAGTTGATTTATCAATATTATATTACTTTGATTTCCTTCCTGCTGTAGATGATACCAAAAGTTGTAATGTTCCAACTATTTACTCTGGATTATCGGCAATTGTTTTTGCGCTAGTGATATTTGTCGCTGGATTGATAAAGGATCAATCTTAAAAAAACGTCGAAAGATACTACGCAATAGCGGTTTATGGCCTATAGCACTTTCTACGATATTGCTACTATTCTGTACTATTTATTGAATCATCCCCAATTTCTTCAGAGTTTTTTGATCAAAAAAAAGTTTATCTACTTCGGCGTTATGGCGAATATTTGCCACCGGAATCAATTTTTACAAAAGATGATAGATTTATTTTGGCTAAACCAAAAGCTTTTGAGCAAAAAAAAGAAGTTTGTAATCTCGTGAAAGACTCGATGCAAAATATTTTCCGATTTGAAAAAACGGAAAAGATGTCAAAAGAATTAAGAAATAAAGTTTAATAGAGGCTCTGCGATACTCCATAAGTAGCGCAAATATCCACTACGGGACGACTTTTAATGCCTTCAATAACTATCTGACTTTTTTCTTTAGCACTCCATTTTTTCTTCATAAATAAAAGTAATTTTTACCAATATTTCTAAATTTAAATTTTAGCAAATATTTAAAAAAATTCGCAGCTCTTTACATGCTCTCTGTTAACATGGAGCATGTAAAGAAAGATAAATCAAAAATATCAGTTTGTTAATAAATTACTCTCTTTGATTTTTTAAAAATTAATGGGGAGCAGTATATTTTTAAGCGAAATGTAAATGTAAAATATTAGTCGTAAAATATGCAGAGCATTGCCAATAAAGGCGGGATCAGGCCTTGTCCCATAAACTTTAAAGCCGCATTTTCTGTATAACTTAATTGCACTGAAATTTTGCGCGTTACAGCCAAGATACAAATGCTTAATGCAATTTTGCTTGGCGTAAATCTTAACAAAGTCAACCAATGCTAAACCAATGCCAGAGCCACGATTACTATCCTTCACATACATTCCAAAAACTGTTGCGGTGTGTGCTATTTTTGCTGCTTTCTCAATTGATAAAACACAACAGCCAATAATCTTATCATCAATAAAATAACCAAATTTTAATGATTGTTCTAACTGCTCTAACCAGAATTCATCAGGGTTTTTACTTTCTTCCTCAAAGCTGGATAGGAAGCTATCCGGTGATTTTTTTAGTGCTTCAAGCCTGATTTCTTTCCACTTTTTCCAGTCATTTTTTTCAAGTTTTTTTATCACATTAATCTACAAAATCTTTTTGGTTGATTATCCTCTTTTTCATATCTTCATCTTCATAATAAAAAACCTTCTTTGAGATAATTGGCTGCTCGCCATCTATTGCAATAATTTGTGAATCTGGAGCTAAGCCCAAGACCTCTTGCCATGATAACAATGAGGGATTTTTTGATTTATCAGCCAATTTACCTTGGCAAATTTGTGATATTTTATTGGCGGTTCTGAAGTTTTTGGCGGCAAAGAAAATCTTAGAATTGCAATCTGATATAATTGCTGAGGCGACACTTTCTCCATAAACATTTTCT
>VGDJ01000166.1 GCA_016869775.1 Alphaproteobacteria bacterium | reverse complement strand
TTGGCCTACCAACCACTAAATGAGTGGAGCCAAAACTTAAAGCAGTTTTAACATCGGCCACGCGCTTTTGATCATCATTTTCAATCGCCTCAAGACGAATTCCGGGTGTTATAATTATAAAATTATTGCCGAGATTAGATCTTAAAACTTGGGCTTCATGAGCCGAAGCGACAACTCCATCTAAGCCAGATTCAAGAGCTAATTGAGTTTTTTTTTGAACTAATTTTTCGATTGACAAATCTTTATCAAAACCCATCTGCTCTAAATCTTGAACATTTAAATTTGTAAGAACGGTAACGCCGACGATTTTCATCTTGCCTTTGTTATCAGCCGCTCGGGACATAATTTCGTGATTTGCGCAATGAATTGTTAAAATGTCAATATCAAATTTAGCAAGATTGGCAACGCTTTTTCCAACTGTTTGCGAAATATCGTATAATTTTAAATCGGCAAAAACTTTTTTATGCTGTGATTTTAAGTATTCGATGATTTTGAAATAGTCGCCACTGGCCATCAATTCTAAACCGATTTTATAAAAACTTACTTTTTCGCCTAAATTTTCGACTAAATTTTTGGCTTGAAAAAAATTTGGAGTATCGAGAGCAACAATCAGTTTATCAGTCATATCACATTTTCTTTTCTTCACCGGTTAATATGCGTAGAATATTTTCTTTATGTCTAAAAAATACTAAAACAAAAACCACCCAACACATAACTATTTGCGAGAAAGGCGCGTCATAAGCGGTCGAAAAAATTGTTGTTGAAAAAACCGCCACCAATGATGCAACTGCCGATATTCTGAATGCCACAAAAGTTAAGATCCAAAAGCAAATTGCCAACATTCCCACACTAAAATCAAGCGCAATAATTGTGCCAATTGTTGTAGCAATGCCTTTGCCACCTTGGAACTTCAGATAAATTGGGTAAATGTGAGCACAAATTGAAACAAGCGAAACTAGTACCAAAAACAGATGTAAATTGTTGGAATCAACAAAAGAAAATCTACCAATTATAACTAATATCATTCCCTTTCCAGCATCACAAACTAGGGTTGCAAAGCCGATTTTTTTTCCTAAAACTCGAGTGGCATTTGTGGCTCCGATATTTTTTGAACCTAAATTCCTGATGTCGGTTTTAGCGAAAATTTTACCAAATAACAAACCGAAAGGTATGGACGCAACTAAATAAGTGAAAATTAGATATAAAAATTGGTAAAAAAATATCATGAATTAGCGCCAGAATTTGGTTTATGGTTTTTTCTAAAGGCATCGAGTGATATGACCTTGGCTGATAAATCAATATTGCTTTCGGAGGATTTTTCTTTTGATTTATTAGCTAAATTTGATTCATTATATTGTTCTCCAGTCTCATCAAGATCACCATAACTCATACTAAATTTAAGTGCAAAATTCATTGATGGATCCGCAAATGAAGTAATGGACTTGTATGGCACGACTAATTTTTCAAATTTTCCGGCAAAACTAAGAGAAATTTTAAAACCGTCTTCTTCGACCACCAAATTTTTGAACTGGAATTGAATGGCGATGGTCATTTCTTCGGGATACTTCTCAAGAATTGATTTAGGAACCACAACCCCCGGAAACTTAGTTGCAAAAGTTACAATAAAATAGTGTTTGCCGGGCAAGCCAGATTTTTCAATTTTTTTGAGAGTTTCGTAAATCACTGAACGCATTGATTTTTCAATGATTTCATCGTATCCGATTAAGTCTTGCATTTGGAATAAGAATTGTTTGATTAAGCGCTCGGTGTTGTTTTGACGGGTACCGAGCAAACCCCGACTATTTCACTTATGCAGTAGCAACTTTTGTCGCGAAAGCAGGTTCGAAATTGTCATTAGCAAAATTATCATTTGCGTTTACTTTTTTTGAACGGATATCGCATTAGTTTTTGATTAAACTAAAATTAATGCAACCGGCAGTTTCTCAACCGAGCAAAAACATAACTTTTAGCGAATGTCGAAAGCTATTCACCCCCAAAAAGTTAAAAGTCGATAACTTAAAAATATTTGGTGGAGGTGCTGGGTACTGCCCCCAGGTCCATAACGGTTATTACGAAATGCGTTTATTGCTATAGTTCATTTTTAAGGAACGGCTTTAAATATTAGATTGCAAAAAAAATTTCACAAGTTTTTTTAATGGTCGCGCGCCCTTTATTTTCTAGGATAATAAAAATAATTTATTAGCTTTTAATTTGGTCAAATTTATCTAAA
>VGDJ01000165.1 GCA_016869775.1 Alphaproteobacteria bacterium | reverse complement strand
GTAAAGAAAATTTCAATTAAATTTTTACATATTTCACCTGTTACCAATTCACAGAATGCATCTAGTTCGACTTTAAAACCTTTTGTGCCGTAAGTTTTACGATAAGTTTTTTTGATGACTTCTAAAGCAAAAAATTGCGCTAAATAATGACCTTTAGTTTTTTCCCATAAATTTTTTTTAGCAAAATAAAAAATCATGAATTTATTTAGCATTAAAACTTCAGCATAAAACCTTTTGCGAGCATCATTTTTGCGTCTTAGTAGGAATTTATTTTTATCAGAATTTTTAATAATTTCAGTGACAAATTCGCTTAATTTTTCTTGAAGAAATTCTTCGTGGAAAGCATCGTCAATCAAACCAATTTTTAAGGCTTTTTCGGCCTCAATGGATTTTCCAGATAATATTATTTTTAAGGATTCTTCGAGTCCAACTAAAGCCGGAAGCCTCTGAGTTCCACCAAAACCCGGAATAATTCCCAAATTAACCTCAGGTAGACCGAGTTGAGTTTTTGGATTTAGAACTGCAACTCGATATTTACAAGCCATAGCAAGCTCCAAACCACCTCCTAAACATGCACCATTAATTAAGGCAATTGTAGGAATTTTAACCTTCGCTAATTTATTGAGAATATCTTGGCCTTTAGCAACTTTTTGTCGTGCTTCATCTTCAGAATTAATGCTACGAATTTCGTTAATATCAGCTCCGGCAATAAATATATCTTTCTTGTGCGAAGAAATAATCAAGACTCGAATACCTTTATTTCCATCAATCACATTAATAGCTCTCTCGAGTTCTTCCAAAACATTTTTGGATAATTTATTCACTTTTTCGTTAGGTAAATCAAAAACTAAATTGGCCACGCCAGTTTTTCTATCAATGCTAAAATCAATGCCGTTATTCATTTTTTAAAAAATATAAATTGTCAAAATTTAGTTAAAATTATAGAAATTTTTTTTCAGATTTTGCAATCCAAAATCTCAAAAATTCTAAAATTTTTTTGATATCGAAATTGCCATTTTGGTAGTAAATTTTATGAAACGTGAAAGGGGTTTATAAGCTACAAAATCGCGCGCATTATGATCATAAGCTGTATCACGATGCTCTATTTCTTCAGCGCGAAATTTTTTTAAATTATTTTGTAAATTTTTTAAATCATTCTGAGATTTTTCATTGTAATTTGACTCAATTATTCGCTCAATATCATTGATTTGTTGCTGATAATGCTCATCGATAACCTCTTCAACAGACGTTGTGCAGGTCATTGCCGATTTTTTATCGACTAAAGCAGTTAAAAAACCCAATGCAAAACCGCCCACTCCCCAAATTGGTTGCATTAGGGTTGGACGAATTTTTTGTTTTTTTATTTCATCATTGAAATAATTAAAATGTTCAATTTCTTGTTTTTTCATATCCTCAACAACTTTTAAGGTATCTTTGTCGCCCTTAAGACGAAGCGCCAAAATTTGGCCATCGTAAATTACTTTGGCACCCATTTCTCCAGCGTGATTAACACGAATAATTTCAGATATTTTTTTAGCGTGAGGCATAATATTGAAGATTGAATAAAATTGGATTGAAAAAAAATCTATGAAGCATTTTAATAATCACGCTTCAATTAAATCAAACTATTTATGACTATCACGATTCACTCAAACGATGATTTTATTAAAATGCGTAAAGCTGGGAAATTAGCGGCTGAAATTTTAGACTACATAACCCCCTTTGTTAAAGTTGGAGTTTCAACAAACTATCTTAACGATTTATGCCATCAAAAAATCATCGAAAATAATGCAATACCCGCACCGCTAAATTATCATCCAAGTAGTTTTCAACATCCTTTTCCAAAATCAATTTGTACATCAGTAAATGAAGTAATTTGCCATGGCGTCCCATCAGATAGAATCCTTAAAAATGGTGATATTTTAAACATTGATGTAACAGTAATAGTTGATGGCTGGCATGGAGACACTAGCAGAATGTATTTTGTGGGCGACAATATTTCAATTAAAGCAAAAAAATTAGTTCAAACAACTTTTGATTGCATGATGCTTGGAATAGAACAGGTAAAACCGGGCAATAAAATTAGCAATATTGGTTATGCAATTCAGAATTATGCCGAAAAAAATGGCTTCTCCGTAGTCAGAGATTATTGTGGACATGGTATAGGCAAGGTTTTTCATGCAGAACCGAGTGTTTTGCACTATGGAGAAAAAAACGATGGTATAATTCTTGAAGA
>VGDJ01000164.1 GCA_016869775.1 Alphaproteobacteria bacterium | reverse complement strand
GACTCGGATAAACATATTCTAGTTATCACAGAAAAAGACATAGCACACTACAAAAGCAGCCGCTTTCCTGAGTGGGGTATCTTCGGTCTGGGTAGTCTTACCAACAAAACTTGTGTGGTATCTACCTTCCGATTAGGCCCTGCTGGTAAAATCAGTACAAGACTTTCAAAGGTTGCTGTACACGAGATTGGGCATACACTTGGGCTTAATCATTGTAAAAAAAGTGACCATTGTGTTATGCAAGATGCTGGTGGTAGTATAAAGACGGTTGACAAAGAATTCTGTAAGCTCTGCATTGGATGTATTGATATATTGAAGGCCAAGGAAGAGACGTTGTTAATACATCCCCCAAAGCAAGCCAAACGTTAAATATTTGTCAGTATATTTATTGCTTGTGGTTCCCTTAATTTAATGCTCTAAACTGAATTAAAAATCAGTCTAATCATTTAGGGGGCAAAGACAAAATTTATTTTACTTTATCAAAAGTATAATACATCGTTATGTAACTATCTAGTTTTCCTTCACTATTCATACTAACTTGATCAAAAAATAGTTTTGGAATACACCAGAAGTCATCTTTACAGCCAACTACTTCCAGGGACATTTCAAAAGTATTTGTATTGCCTGACCAGTAATATTTAGTTTTAAAATATTTATCAGTTCCCTGACTTATAAATTTATGCCCTATGCTGTTATTACCTAAGCTTTTTACAATAAGCTTCCCATTTTTTTTATATAACTCCCATTCTATAAAGTCCTCTCCAAATGTTAAATATCCGTAGTAATCTTTTCCGGCCTCTGAATTTAGTACCTTGATTCCTGAGGTAGGATCACTAAACATCCACAACTCCATTGGGCCAATACGTGTTGCAAAACCAGCCTTTGGAATTTCACCTTTTTTGGGTAGATAAACTTCTTGACAGTAAGATAATTTAATCACTGTCAATACAATCAATAAACAAACTGTCTTTTTCATAGTAAAAGGTTGTTTTAAAATGGTATATTTCAAAATCAGCTAAATGGCTTGTAGGTATTTTAAGGTAGATATTGTTTTTGCTTAAACTAGCTTAAATATTATCTTGTAATTTAACTTGTATCTAGTTTTCATTCAGGCGAAGATTGTAGTTTATTATCTTTAATGAGTATTTTTTCTAATGAGCCGATTTCATTATAAGATAATGAGTCAACAAACCTGGGTCCATCGTAGATATAGATGTTATCAGGCCTGAGCTTAATCTGATATTCCCCTGGGATTGGTTCGCATGCGTTGTAGCATTTGCTGTCTCTCGTTAAAACATTATCTGCCTTTTTCGTTTTGCATGAAGTAAGGCATATGATAAGTAAAAAATTTAAAGCCAGGGTAAGTAAAATATATTTCATTCTGAATTTCTTTTACACGTTGAGGATTTTATCAAAAATAATCAAACTCATGAGGTTGTTATTTAATCAATATTCCAATAGTTCTCTGGATCATCCATCCAGTCATTTGATTCCCTGTTAGAACTACTATTCAAACAAATTTTCAAAATTCAACCGATCCAATAGGTATTTATACTGCACCTCTTTTTTACTATCAGACATTCTCTTCAATTCAGTCAGCTCATCTTTGAAGACACTTTTCATGATTTTTCTAAACCCACCATAACTTTCATCATCAACTGAAGCAAATAGTTGATTTGACTTGTTATTAAATGGGTCCCACTGCCACCAATGGGGATCATAAAAAAATGATTGAAAATTATCTTCTATATCCAAATTCTTTCCTTTTAAAATACATAAGCATAAAAAGTAGAACCTTTGAATATAGAAACTTAGATCATTTATCTGTATCTCATAGTGAATCATCCTCTTTAGCTTATCGCTATACTCACTACAATACTTTTCCCTTTTTTTTTCTTTCTCTTCGTAAAAATTTTTGGCCAACTCTCTGAAATAAATAGTTGTATCTTCAAAATTGATTTGTACCAACTCTTGAACAGTTAATTTTGCATACTCGCTGTACATATATATTATATCTTTTGCCTTTTCAGATAACGAATCTGGGTTAAAATCATTTACAACATCCTCTGAAAAAATATTTTTAAATATAGTGTAGTATCTAGTTTCTTCTTTTATATATTCATCGCCATCTATCCCTCCAATAAAATCTTGAAATTTTATTACATCATTTATTACATCTTTTAAACCATAAGAAAGGTAGTTTTCAAGTCTACTTTTTAATTGATCAGAGAAAGATCCTCTTGGATCACTTCGGTCG
>VGDJ01000163.1 GCA_016869775.1 Alphaproteobacteria bacterium | reverse complement strand
TTGAACAAGGAAAATCAATTGATCAAGAGACAAGGTTATATGATACAAAAAAAAATGAAACTCGCTCTATGAGATCCAAGGAGGACGCTCATGACTACAGATATTTTCCAGATCCAGATTTACTTCCGTTAGAACTAGAAAATAGTTTTATTCAAAAAATAAAAAATGAACTACCTGAACTTCCAGATCAAAAAAAAGATCGTTTTATTAATGAGTATAGACTTTCAAATTATGAAGCAGCTGTTCTAACAGCAGATAAAGAAACTGCTGACTTTTTTGAAAAAGTTGCAAAAAATTCAGATATAAAACTAGCAACCACTTGGATTATGGGAGATTTTTTTGCTTCACTTAATAAGCTTCAAAAATCAATTTCAAACTCACCTATTACAGTAGAAAATTTAGCTTCTTTATTAAATTTAATTAAGACAAATATAATTTCAGGAAGAATCGCAAAAGAGGTTTTTGAAATAATGCTTTTAGACAAAAGGGATCCCAAAATTATAGTTGAAGAAAAAGGTTTAATTCAGCAAACAGATGTTAAAGAAATCGAAAAAATTATTGATAAAGTGCTTATAGATAATCAAGACAAAGTAACCGAATACAAATCTGGTAAAGTTAAGTTATTCAGCTTTTTTGTTGGAGGTGTCATAAAAGAGTCAAAAGGTAAGGCAAATCCTGGAGTTGTTAATGATTTATTAAAGAAAAAATTATCTTAGTGTTTAAAACATTAGATAATTTTAATGGACTAGAAGAATATTTATTAAAATTCGGTTTAAATGAACACACTATTCAAAAGGAAATAAGAGAGTTTACTGATTTACAATATTCATCAAGGGCAATTAATCAAATCAGTCCAGATCAAGCTTCGTTAATTCAATTCATTATAAAATTTTCAAATATACAAAACTGTTTAGAAATTGGGACATTTACTGGTTACAGTGCAATTACAATGGCTTTGGCATTACCTGAAAATGGATCTGTGACATCAATAGATAATGACAAAGATATATTTGAAGTTGCAAAAAAATTTTGGAACAAAGTAAAACAAGGTCAAAAAATTGATTTTATATTAAGCGATGGAAATGAAGCGCTTGATAATCTCATACATGAAAAGAGAAATTTTGAATTAATCTTTATTGATGCTGATAAACAAAATTATAAGAATTATTTTTTAAAATCTTTACAGTTAATGAGCAAGGATGGAATATTAATAATTGATAATACTTTATGGAAAGGAAAAGTTTTTGATTTTAAGTTTCAAGACGATCAAACAAAATACATTAGAGATTTTAATCAATTTGTTAAAAATTCTAAATTAGTAGAAAGTATGATATTGCCTGTAGCAGACGGAATGACTATTTGTAGAAAAATTTAATATGTTAAACGTCTTAAGCTTTTATAAATTTATAGAAATAAAAGATCTTCATAAAATTAAATTATTTTTAAAAAAATTTTTGGAAAAAAAAAAAATTAAAGGTAATATTACTGTCTCCCTGGAAGGAATAAATGGAATGATTTCAGGGGAAAAGAAGAATTTAGATATTTTTATTTTATTAATTAAAAAAAAACTAAATATTAATTATTTTGATGAAAAAAATTTATCTATTTCAAATATTTCTCCATTTAAAGAAATTAAAATAAAACTTAAAAATGAAGTAGTTCCAATCAATGAATTAGTTGGAAAAGATTACATCAATGATAACAAAATAGATCCTCATGATTGGAATAAATTTATTTCGGATAGAGACGTTCAATTAATTGATATTCGAAAAAATTTTGAATTTGAAATAGGTAATTTTAAAAATTCTTTAAATCCAAATGTAAAAAATTTTAAAAATTTTCCAGATTTTTTTAAGAAAATTAAAAATAAAACTTCAAAAATAGCTTTGTATTGCACGGGAGGTATACGTTGCGAAAAAATGTCAAATTATTTAAAAAAAAGAGGTTTTACAAAAATATATCAGCTCAAAGGGGGTATTTTAAATTATTTAAACAGCGTTGAAGAAAAAAATTCACTTTGGAATGGTGAGTGTTTTGTCTTTGATCAACGTGTTACTGTTCTTCATGGATCGAAACTTGGCTCTTACACAATATGTGGCGGCTGTAGTATGCCTATTAAAAAGAATGAAAAATATTCTTACCTTTATGAAAAAGGAGTGTCATGTTCAAAATGTTTCTATGAGAAAACTGATGAACAAAAAAAAAGATTTAGAATGAGAGAAAAGCTGAAAAATGCAAAAGAAATATTTGCCAAATTATGGT
>VGDJ01000162.1 GCA_016869775.1 Alphaproteobacteria bacterium | reverse complement strand
CAAAACTTCTCTGCTAAATTTGGTCAACCTATTTATTTCAAAAATTTTATTATTTGTTTCTAGGCTTATCATATCAATCAGTCTGTTTGATATGGCGTACTTACCTAATCTAGATACAAATATTCGAACTGATCCGCCATGAATCCCGATTTCTTCTACATCAAAAACCTCAAAATTAAAACGATTAAAAAGTTTACCGAGGGGGCCAATAGAAACATATAAAAGATGTTCGTGATAAATTGTGTCGTATTCCAAATTTTTAATTAGCTTTAAAAAATGTGGGGCTTCAATTATAAAAACGCCATTTTCATCAAGCAAAATATCTATTGCTCTTACAAGATCATCTAAGTCGTCAATATGTGCAAAAACGTTTGTAGCAGTAATAACGGAAGCTTTTCCATATTTTGAAACAGTATCAAAAGCTAATTTTGTACTAATAAAATCATTTATTGTTTCAATTTTCCTACCGATAGCTGTCGCTGCAATGTTTGCTGAAGGCTCAATACCCAAAGTACGGCATCCGTTGATTTTGAATCCTTCTAACAAAACCCCAACATTGCTACCTATATCAATCACGAGGTTTTCTGCTTTTAAGTTAAATTTTGAAACTACTGAAGAGGCAAAATTTAAAAAATGAGCGCGCCCAGCCCTTGTTATGGATGACTCATATGGATAATCATGTTGATATAGAACATCAGGTGGAACTGTATAAGTTAATTGAGAAATACCACAGTCTTCGCATAAACAAACTTCCAAAGGATAATAAACCTCTGGTTGACTTAGTCCCTGCTCGCGAATAAAAGAATCTGCAGGAGGTGTAAATCCTAGATTTAAATATGGGCTTAAATTAGCGCCTTTACAAATTCTGCAATACTTAATTTTCATTATTACATTAGTTTTAAATAAATATTCATATTAGCATTAAAGCTATAAAAAAAATTAATTTATGAATAAGAGCCTTAAAAACCGTGAAAAAATTTTTAATTTTTACTGTACAATTGTTCGATGATTTTTATATTTTCATATGCGTCTTTCACGATCTGATAATCAAAGCTTTCTGAGTTAATATTTTGCAATAAAGAATTAAGTTGATTTATATACGTTTTGGAAACATCAAAAAAATAATTCTGAGGCAAACCTTTGTTGCAATTAAAAGACAATTTAACATTAATAAAACCCCATGTAGCTGCAAAATTTTCAATTTCAATTTTACCTTCACTTCCCGTAATAACAAGACTGGTCAAATAATCTTTATTCGAAGATATATCTAAAAAACACTCGACATTTGATACGGTAAAACTGCACTTAGCCTCTCGCTCCACTTCATCCTTCGCGGTATAACCGAATTTAGCATAAAGATTTTCAAAAGAGCCTTCCGTTAAAAACCTTATTATATCCAGACAATGAACTCCTGCATCTATAAAACATCCTCCGCCAGACAAAGATTTAGAAAAAGCCCAAGATCGACTTTGTTTAGATAGCATATAGTTAAAAGTAATTTCAATTCTATTGACAGATCCAATTTTTCCTTCCAAGAGAATTTTTTTGATAAAATTAATTGCTGGTGAAAACCTTAACATATGGCCAACAGATAAATGCAAACTAAGCTTAGTTGCTTTACTTATAAGAATTTCGCAATCGATTCCACTAAAAGCAATTGGTTTTTCACATAAAACATGCCTTCCTGACTCAAGTGACTTTAAAGTTTGATAAAAATGTAGGTAATTGGGTGAAGTTATATAAACCAACTCTGCCTCACCACTAATGCAAAACTTTTCAAATGAGCTGAAATAAGAGATGACAGATGAATATTCTTGAGTTTCAGGTAAATTAAAATTTGGGTCAATAATTTCAATTAATTCTAGCTGAGGAATTTTGTCAATAATCGGAAGAATACGACGCCTCGCGAAAGATCCAACCCCACAGAGCGCAAGAGTAGTTTTTTTCATCGATGAATTAAATTTATATATATTTAAAGACTTAAAAGAGCGAGCAAGCGCAACAAAGCATTAAAAATAATTGATAAATCAAAGAAAAAAATTATTTGCTCAGATTATTACTTTTTTCTAGCAATTATAATCTGGTCAAATCCTCTAACCAAATGAATTCGACATAAAAATTTATCAATCACTATAAGAATTCTTGCAACGGTATACCTAAAACCATCTCTACCAGCCATTGTTACCAAAGGGGTGCCAACAAAAGCATTTCTTTGCAATAACCAAAGCACATTAAATTTTTGATTAAAAATTTTTGTAATATCTTCAACGCTAAAATGTTTAGTT
>VGDJ01000161.1 GCA_016869775.1 Alphaproteobacteria bacterium | reverse complement strand
CGCAGGAAGTTTGGAACGGATTTTAATTGGAGAGTTAAAGCTTGAATAAATAATTGTTGGCTGTTTCGGTGTAGTTGATAATTCAAACATAAATATTTGAGATAACCATCAATTTTGTATCAAAATTTGGTTATGTTGCACAAAAGTTAATCAAATCAAAAGGATTAAATTTTTACTTGGAGTCGATGAATGAGGTTAATGATTGACAGATTTTCCTAAATCCACAGAGAGATGAAGGCTTTTAAAGAGTTAAGAAGCATTTGCAATAGAGGTCTTGAGTTGGGCAACAATTATTGGAATTGGCCTCTTCAAGAGCTTTTAATCTTTTTTGAAAATTCTCGAAATCGTTGCGAATCAAGAAAGTGTTGAATATAAATGGAGATATTAAAATTGTTTTTTTAAATCAAAATGCCGATAGATCTCGATCTAAGACAAATAAATTTATTTAATAAACTTTATGTCAAAATTGTTTAGTTGTGTGCGCTTTTCTTGTCGGCAACTATGGTTAGCCATCTGCTTCTGGCCCGAGTTCTTCTGGCATCGGTCATGCCTCGAATTTTTTGTCCCTTCTCTTTAAGACTGATTCCACCGCGCCATCTTTTTTTAATATCTTGCTCTCTTTCAAAACTTTGTGAATTTGATCGAGAATCGCTATTGCGCATATCAGCTTGTTTTTTCATTTTTTCGCGACGAGCTAAAGCTCTTTCTCTAGCATTACTAACTACAATTTGGCGATTAATATTGGCAAGCCTTTGATGGTGCATAATAATGTTGTCAACAAATTGCCTTCTTCTTCGATTAGCCATTTTGCGCATTTGGGAGCGACTAAGCCCTCTTTTTTTGCGATTGCGTTTAAGAAAGCCATGAAGAATGTGGCCAAGTGAGTGTCCAGCTAATTCGTAGGCAATTACGGGGTGAGATGCCATGAGCGCTGACGGACTAAATGCGATAGATCCAATATTTGCTAGTGCTAAAAACATTATTTTAAAATTTTTTGCATTTGGTTCACGTTAATGAGCTTAAAGTCTAGATTAATAAGATTTTTGCCAACAAATTATTTTCCAATACAAAATTTAGAAAAAATTAAATCAAGAATGTCTTCAATGCTAATTTTGCCAGTTATTTTAGAAATTTCGGATAAACAAATTCTTAGATTTTCGGCTCCTAACTCAATGTTATTTTCTAGATTAAACCTTTCTAAACTATCTAAACAATTTTGTAATGCAACTCTATATCTTTCTTGTGTAATCGTGGGTGAGTAGGTGTGAGGATATAGTTTTTTAATAATTTGCTCTAACTCATAAACTAATTCTTGGATATTAATTTTTTGAGTTATGGAAATTTTAACAAATTTGCTTTGATCATGGATTTGATAATTTGAGAAAAGCTTTTGATCAGAAAAATCGGAGTTTTTATCAATTTTATTGATAATTAAGATTGTTCTTTCGTTGATATATTCGGGAAAAATAATTGGGTTTGTTGCATCAATAATATATAAAATTAAATCAGAATTATGAGCTTTTTTTATAGCTCTTTTAACACCTTCTTGTTCAATCAAGTCGATACTAGATCTAATTCCAGCGGTATCAGAAATAATTATAGGCATACCATTAATTTCTAAATGAGTTTCAATTATGTCGCGAGTTGTACCGGCTATTTCAGAAACGATAGCAATATCATTTTTAGCTAATAAGTTAATCAAACTTGATTTGCCAACATTGGGTGCGCCTATGATAGCAACCTTTAAACCATCTTTAATTTTTTGACCAATCTTGTTGTCGTTGAGATGATTTGAAATTTGTTTTTGCAAATCATTTATTGTTGATTGAATATTTTTAGTGATTTCTGGGGGCAAATCATCGTCAGGGAAGTCAATTAAAGCTTCAACAAAAGCTGATATTTCAATAATTTTTTTGGTCCATTGATCATAAATTTTTCCAAGATGACCCTGAAGTTGTTGAATTGATTGGCGGTGCTGTGCTTCGGTTTCGCTTGCTATTAAATCGGGTATCGCTTCGGCTTGAACTAAATCAATTTTACCATTTAAAAAAGCTCTCTTCGAAAATTCTCCACCTTGAGCAAGATCAACATTTTTAATCGAAAGTAGTTTTGTGAAAATTGATTTTATAATAAATGGAGAGCTATGAATGCTTATTTCGACAACATCTTCACCCGTAAAACTTTTTGGAGCTTTGAAATAAGTAATAATTGATTCATCAATAATATTTTTTTTATCATTAAAAACTATTTTATGAAAAAAACTTTGATGAGAAATTGGCTCTTTTTTGACTCCAAGTTGCTTT
>VGDJ01000160.1 GCA_016869775.1 Alphaproteobacteria bacterium | reverse complement strand
GAAAAAGAATTCTTTGGGCGAGATAAATTTGAAGAATCGAAGAGTTTCAATCATTATTGACACTGTAATTATGGCGGTAATTAATATTCCAATGCCAGTAGTGACGGAGAGAACGCTAACCTGAAATTTTTCAAAGTGTTTTTTAGCGCTGAATTTCTTGTGAAATAGGTGATTAATTAACCAAAAATTTAAAATTAAAATTAAGATGAATGAAAAAATTTTAAAATTTACGTTGGTAAAAATTGTGTTACAAAAAATACTTAAAATTAGACTCCAGAGTATGAAGCAGTAAGAATAGTGAGCTGTGAGAGAATTAAATCTGTGGCTTTTATCTGAATTAATCCTGTGTTTTTTTAATTTGTGATTAACTAAAATCGCCAACAGAATTAATGAAACTAAAAAAAATAAAATCATTGCTTAATGTCTAAATTATTACCTTCAAATCCGTTGCTGAAAATTCCTAAAATTCGATTGTACCTTGATAAAACCCTCAATGATAAAAATTTGGGGGATTCAAAAATTATAAATTCCCAACTTGAAATTGCCAATAATGATTTTGATTATTTGGTGAAAGTTATGCGCCAAAAAATTAATGATAAAATAATTGTATTCGATGGTTTAAATGGTGATTTTATTGCTAAAATTATTGAGATTAAAAAAAAGTCGCTAACCCTTCACATTCTTGAAAAAGTTGCCAATTTAAAAGTGGTACCAAATATAACTCTGGCTTTCGCTCCTGTCAAAAATGTTCGTATAGATTTTGTGGCAACTAAAGCGAGCGAGCTTGGTGTTAGAAATTTTCAACCAATTATTACGCATCGAACTATTGTTGATAAAATTAATGAAGAACGCTTCAAAGCCAATATTAAAGAGGCTTGCGAACAATGTGGTCGCAATGATTTTCCACAAATTTTTGTAATAAAAAAACTTGATAATTTACTCAAAGAAAATTTAGAAAATAAAATTTTAATTTTGTGCGACGAGTCGGGAAATGGCAAAAAAGCCAGCGAAATTTTTTCAAAAATTTTACCAAAAAATGATCAAGAAATTATAATTTTTATTGGCCCCGAAGGCGGATTTTCCATAGAAGAACTTACAAAATTTTATTCACTAAAAAATTGTTTTTTGTTGAATTTGGGACCAAGAATTTTACGCGCCGAAACCGCCATAATTTGCTCCCTCACCCTAGTTCAAGAATTTCTTGGCGACTTTAATTTAAAAGCTAATTTTTCATGAAAAATTTATTCACAATTTTAACAATTTTTTTATTATTAAATTCTAATTGTTTCGCCGTCACTCACGCCACAAAAACCGAGGAAATAAAAGTCTCGAAGACCGTCCTACCAAAACTTGAAATAACTTTTTTTGATGGCAAAAAATTTAATTTAGCCCAACAAAAAAATCAAATGACGATTATTGTTTTTTGGGCAAAATGGTGCGGAATTTGCAAAAGAGAATTAAAAATTTTAGATAAAATTTACAAAGATAAAAAGTCACGAGGACTTGAGATAGTGGGAATATCGATTGATGACAAAAAAAATTTTGAAGATGTTAAAAAAATTGCCGATAAATTATCTTTTGGCAATGGCTTTTATTCTGATGCTAAAAAAATTAGTTTTGAAATTCCCAAATCAATCCCGACGAAATATTTTCTAGATAAAAACCAACAAATTATCAAAGTGATTCGAGGCGAAATTGATGAAGATAAAATTGAAAAAGTAATTACAGAAAATAATTTTAATTAATTTTAATCGACCATTTTTTCGATAAATAAGTTTCGACATCTAAATATTCTTTTGCATTCAAGACTCGATCAAAAACTATAAATTCACCGATATAACCTTAAAAGCTGTCACCAAATGAGGTGGAGCCTCCTCCTCCCAGTTTTGTTGATGAACTCATGTTATTAATTCCAGCTTTTCCGGTAGCGATTTGAACGTCATTAATTCTAAAAAATGAGTTGGCGGTATTATGAACTGCGGTTAATATATGAGGTCTATTAAGTTGAATTGAACCAGATATAAGACCTGTTCCACCATATAATTGTCCAGCAAAGTCAGTTGTTAAAATAAAAGCAAATTGCGGAGGAAGAACATTATTATCGTAAAGATAAGTTCCGGAGCTAGTATTCTTCTTGTTCTCAAGAAATACTGCAAACATGGTTTTTAAGTTATTGTTGGAAGTTGCAACATGATTAATTATAAAACATTCATTTCCTGAAAATTGAATAGCTGGAAGTGCATTTATTGAATTTTGACGATAAATGGGAGCCGTTCCCGAGACAGAAGTTGTTGCCCTATCAAT
>VGDJ01000159.1 GCA_016869775.1 Alphaproteobacteria bacterium | reverse complement strand
TATCAATGATTAAATCAACTTTGTCGTTTACCGAATATCCTCGTTGATTAAATTCAATACCTATAAATTCTTTCTTTGAAGAAACCTTAAAATCGTTTTCAAATAATCTTAATTGCGGTTCTTCGACAAGCATTAAAGATTCTTTTGGCAATTTATATTGAATGGTTTTAGTGCTTATCATTTTTCTTATTGTATTTAATTTTTTCTTCCGCCACTTGCATAGCTTGTAAAGCCAAATCTTCGTCTTGAACTTCGTAATACAGTTTGTCTGAAAGCCAAGCTATAATTACTTCATTCTTTTGGTCTTTATAAAAGTTAGCAAGAGATTTCACTTGCTCTTTTGTCGGCATACGTTTGTCTTGCTCGATTTTGCTCAAGATGGTTGGGTCAAGCGAAAGTTTAGCCCCAACTTCTCTAAGCAATAGTCCTTTGCCTTCTCTTAATTCTCTTAATGTCGTCCCAATTGTTTTCAATGTGCTTTCTTTTGACTTGACAAATATTGGCAAATGTAAAAAATATTTTTAGAATAAAGGTCAAAGGTTGCCTTCAAATTTTCAACAGTCCACTTGTCGGGTGGTGGGTGGGCTTTGGGTGCAGTTGGGCAAAATTAAATGTGGTGTTTTTGGGTCGGCAAGTGCGTTGGCAAAACACCTCTTTTAATTTTGCGAAGCGTTGGCATTTTGTCGTCTGTTTTAATGTTAGTTTGATGTCTGTTGTGTCGTCCGCTACGCTTGCACCTAACGTTTTGCAGCTTGGCGAAGTGGCGGATTTTGAAGCACTTACTTTCAATCTAGCACAAAAGTTCAATCGAAGAACTGCCGTTGAATTTAGCATCGAACCCGCCATTTTGCCAAACTGCTGTTAGTGGCTGTTTTTATTTGTTTTTCAAGTCGTTAACTATGTTTTCAGTTGATTTATCATTGTTAAAATATTGTTCAACTATTTTTTGAGTTTTCTTTTCATCATTTAAAGTTTCACGCAATGTTGATAACAAAAATTCATAATTAGTAAAGTCACTTTTATTTTTTAATATTTTACCAATCCACTCCCACATTTTTTTTAATCCTATTTCTTTTTCAATTGCGATAAACATCATCGGAGCATAGTCATACACAAAAGTTTGTCTATCAACTATTTCGCTAATAGACTTAATCTTTGATATAGGAATTGTCTTAAAGTCAGTTAAATATTCAAATTTTTTATTTATTTTCTTTGTGTAAAATTCTTTTCCTTGAATCTCTTCTACTAATTTCAAGGACATATATTCCGTAAAACCCTCTGAAATCATATCGCCCAGCTCAGAATTTGGCACCATATATGTCCCAAAATAATAATGTCCAAGTTCGTGAGCAATGAATTGTTTATACCAATCTTTATCTTTATCAAAAAGTGCACCTATTCCGTCGTTACCATATCCTATTCCCATTATAGTTGGATATGATACAAAAAGCCATCCATATTTAGGAGCGGTTGGTGTTGTGCTTACAAAAACTGGAGGTTCTGAAAATTTAATCTTTAACTTACTTTCGTAATATTGTTTGTATTGATTAACTAATTTTGAAAAATCATTAATATCATTTTTTGAAAAAGTTGGATTAAGTAATATCAAATTACCATCATCAATAAAATCAAACTTACCACAAAAAACAGCCATTTCATATGGTTGATTTGTTTTAAGATTAACTTTTGTAGATTTCACAGGCTTATTTCCATTTACATAAATTGTAGAACAATCAATACAATCAAAATCAATATCATAATACATTTTTTCGTAAGATATATCATTTTTTGCGTCATAAATATATGGATACCAAGCACTTTGAGAACCGTCTGCTCTAACTGAATAACCATTAAAAGCTATATTTCCTTTCCAATCTGTTTTTGAATAATTATTTATTGTGTCAGATGCAACGGCATATTTACCTACATATCTAAATTGTAATTCATTCGGTAAAAATTTACCTTTACCAGAATTGTCTGGAAAATAATATGCTATACTTTCTCCTGTAGAAGTTGAATCTTTGTCTGATTTACGAAATCCAAGCACAAAATCGTTCGGTTTCTTGCTTTTAATATGAAGTAAATTCATTCCAGAATTTAATCTTATCAAATAATCTTGAATTCTAGGTATATTGCTTATTGTTAAATCACAATCAAAAGTTCCTTCAATAATTGAAATTTTTACTTTTCCTTTAATTGTTGGATAATTTTCTTGAGCGATTGTCATAATTGAAAATCCTAAACTCAAAATTATTGTCAAGATTTGTTTCATTTCTTTTTATTTTTATTATTTCAGCGTATTGGTTGTCAAAATAGCCACTAACGGTTTGCA
>VGDJ01000158.1 GCA_016869775.1 Alphaproteobacteria bacterium | reverse complement strand
AATTATTGAAATTAAATTCGTCGACCTCTTTTATAGAATCTTGTTTATAATAATAATTTATAACATTTTTGGGATTCTGTCCCACCCCCACTATTGAACTATTGTTATAATTATTAAAACCACCGACATAATTATTCACCAGACGCTCTGGATCAGATCCATATTGGCTCTGCGAAGTATTGAATGGGTCATAAAAATAATTTCTGGGAATAGAAATTTGATATTGTTTTTGCTTAAAATCAGCACATTTTCCAGTATAAGCTTGAAATGAAAAAATTACCGAAACTAAGTCTAGCAAACACCTAACTCCATCAGCATTGATAGAGCCATCAGCATGAGTTCTGATGGCGCCCAAAAAAACTTGAGGTTGAAATGATGAACCTCCATAACCACCGATATTTAAACTGACAATATTTTCTTTGGGTTCAACATTAATAACCGCTGGAGTTTTACCAAAAAACTCTTGATTAATATATATTTCGGCACCACGAGGAGAACTATCAATTGCAAGCTCAACAGTCTTATGGTTAAAAAACGAACAAGCTGAAAGTAGATAAATTGAAATAAGATTTACCAGTTTGAGAAATTTATTTTTTTTCATGAGTTATTTTTCCAAGTTATTTTTTCCATCGGTTGTGAACCCAAAACCATTGTTCAGGAGATTTTGTAATCCACTCTTGAATTTTTTGATTGATTTTAAGTGTAGCTCTTAAAACACTCATATCACTAATGTCACCCAATTTATATTCAAGCGGTTTATCGATTTTTAAAGAGAAATTAAATTTTTTATTGTTACGAAAAATACAGCCCGGAATCAAAGGAACTTCGTATTTAATAGCAATTTTAGCAATCGAAGTCGCGGTCACTGCATCGTCATTAAAAAATTTTACCAATGCTCCATCGGTAACTTTTTGATCAGCCATAATTATGATGAATTCACGATTCTTCAAAGCGCTTACAAGTTGACGACTTCCAGATGCGCCCTTTTTTATCATCGGAACTCCCCTTTTTTTAGCAGTTAATTTCTCAACAAAGGGGTTATTTAAGGGGCGATAAACGGTATTAACTTTAAGGCCTTGATTTAAAAGAATTTTTGGACCGATTTCCCAATTACCAAAATGCGCTGAAAAAATTATTCCTCCGCGATTTAATTTTTTAATTTCATCGATATTTTTTTGACTCTCTTCGTCAATTTCTACAAATCCTTTAAGCTCTTGATAAGTCATGGCGCATACATGCGGAAACTCGCCAATAATTCGCCCCAAATTATCCCACATTCCATCAATTATTTGTATCTTCTCATCTTTGGTTAGAAGCGGTAAAGCTTTGGATAAGTTATCGAAAGCAAGACGATTTACGGCAATTTTTTTACCAACAAATTTTGCAATATTGGCTGAAAAATCGGAGGCCAAATTCAAAGGTAAAATCCTAAAAAAAATCATTCCTAACCATGTAATTGGGGCTTCTAGCGCATAACGGATTTTTTTAAAACTATAATTTTTAAACATTTTTAAAATATTTGGTAAAAATTTTTTTTAAGATTTCGTCATTAGAATTACAACTCTTCAAATCAAGATCAATATCAACAAAATCGATTTCTTTTTGAGTTTTATTTGAAAATTTTACCCAATCTTTTTTGGTAGTTAATAATCGACAATTATTATTTTTGGCCCTCGCCAACAATTTTTCAATTTCATGAATTTGATAATTATGATGATCGCTAAAAGCATGAGTTTCAAGCAAAGTTAAGTTACTTTTAATCAATAAATCAAAGAATTTTTGTGGAAAAGCAATACCACAAAAAGCGATAAAATTTTTATTTTTAAAACTTTCAAGATTCTTAATGTTCACTTGAGTTTTTATAATTTGCGCCTGCGGTTTTTGACTAAGAATTTTTTGAGTTATCGCCGAGAAATCCTCACCAATTAAAACAAACAAATCGACATCTTTGATAACAGAGCTAAGGCTTTGCCTAAGTGGTCCACTGGGTAATAATAGACTATTACCAAAGCCGATTTTGCCATCGATAACCAATATTTTTATATCATGTTTGAGCTGAAAATTTTGCAAACCATCATCCATGATTATAGCCTTAAATTGAGGTTTTTTTTCAATTTCTTGACATCCAAGCCAACGATTTTTAGCGACAAAAACTGGCGCAACTTCGCTTAACAAAAGTGGTTCATCGCCCACTTCATGTGCCGAATAATTCTGCGAATTATCAAGATAAATAACTCCAGAATTTTGGGCTTTATTTTGAGCTTTATATCCGCGCGTTAAATAGCAAAAATTAATATTTTTTTCATGAAAATATTGACCCAAAGCTATGGCAAAAGGCGTTTTTCCGG
>VGDJ01000157.1 GCA_016869775.1 Alphaproteobacteria bacterium | reverse complement strand
ATTTGTAGTGTGTATAGCAGCTGTTAAACCATATTTACTTTGTGACATTATTTCAAGTGCATCAGAAAGTGAATTAATTTTTTGTAAAATAATAACTGGTCCAAATACTTCCAAATCATTTAGAGCTGAACTTGATTTAATATTTTCAAAAATTATTGGGGATATAAAATAACCTTTATTGGGGATATTCAATTCTTCAATCAAATTAATGGCCCCTTCTTTTTTTGCTATTTCGACTATTTTATTTATACGATTATATTGTTTTTTATTAATCACAGGGCCGAAATCACAATCATCACCAGATCCGATTTTTAATTTCTTTACCTTTTCTATAAGCTTTTGAACAAATAAATCATAAATTTTTTCAAAAATTAAAATCTTACTTGCTGCAGCACATCTTTGACCAGCATTACTAAATGATGATAAAATTGTCCAATGTATGGCTTCTTCAATTTTTGCATCATCACAAACTATCATACAATTTTTACCTCCCAGTTCTAATGATACACGTTTTAAATTATGAGATGAATTTTGAACAATTATTTTCCCAACTTCAGTTGAGCCAGTAAAACTTATAAGTCTTATTTTTGAATTTGAAACAATGAGATTTCCGGTTTTGGCATTTCCGTGCAATAAATTCACAACACCTTTTGGTAATTTACTTTGGCAAATAATTTCCATTAAATAATCAGCCAACATTGGTGCATCTTCAGAAGCTTTTAGAACAATGGAATTTCCACAAATTAATGCAGGAAATAATTTCCAACAAATATTTGCCAGTGGGGTATTTGCAGGTACAATTAAACCAACAACTCCTAATGGCATCCTAATCGTAAATGAATTCTTGCCTTCGATTGAAGAAGTTAAAGTTTTTCCAAAAAACCTTGAACCCTCACTTGCAAAAAAAAGGCCTTGACTGATTGAAGCTTCAACTTCCCCTATTGCATCTTTTTTAGACTTGCCTGTTTCTAAATGGATTAATTCAGTTAATATTTCTTTATTTTTTTTCATTAAAAAAATAATGTCATAAATAAAATTACCTCTTGCAATTGGTGTATAATTTGACCATAATGTTAAAACTTTTTCACAAGAATCAATAGCAAGATCTACATCAATTTCAGATGAAACAGGAAACTTACATAAAATTTCTTCATTTGAAGGATTGATTTTATCCATTAATTCAGAATTATCATGAATTAATGGAACAGCATTAATAATATTTCTTAGAATTTTCATTTTGTTATTTAGATTGAAGACCAACCTCCATCGATTACTAAGTTTGATCCTGTCATGTAAGTACTTGCCGAAGTTGACAAAAACAAAATTGCTCCATTATAATCTTTTTTATTAGCCATCTTGCCAATTGGTATTCTATTTGTATAATTTCTTATGAATCGGGGATCTTGATTATTTTCAACACCTGCAATAGTTAGTGTATTTACTCTAACATTTTTTTTTGCCCAATAAACAGCTAGATATCTTGTCATGTTCATAATACCTGATTTGGAAACAGAATATGCGATTGGTTTAAAAAATTCTATTCCATCATCTTTCATATAATCGTATAAAGACTGATCTGGTGATAAAATTCCATAAATAGATGATATATTAATTATTGAGCCCCCGTTGTTAATCGACATTTCTGTGCCAAAAACTTGAGAACAAATAAAAGCTCCTTTTAGATTAACTTCCATAACCTTATCCCAGGTTTCAAGACTAAAATTTTCAAATTTACAGTTTTCATTACTTGTTGAGTTAGGCGGGGAATCAATGGCAGCATTATTGATTAAAACGTCTATTTTAAAGTTTTCCTTACAAGCTTTCAAAGCCTCTAACATTGATTTTTTCGAAGTAATATCTCCATTGAAAAAATAAAAATTATTTTTGAATTTATATTTAAGCTCTATTATAGTGCTTTCTTCCACTCTATCAATTCCAAATATTGTTGCTCCAGATTCTAATAAAAATCTGGCATACTCCCCTCCCAAATTACCTGAGCACCCGGTAATAATAATTACTTTATTTTTAATTTCATTAAAATCTGATACTGTATTCATTTTTTATTTATTTAAATCAGATAAAATCAAATCACACAACTCTCTCACTGCGCCTTCCCCACCCCTTTTTTTAGTTTTATAAATAATAATATCATTTAATTCAGGAAAACAATCAAAAACACCAAATGGATGACCAACAATTTTCAAGGCATCTATATCGTTAATATCATTACCTAAAAAAGCAACATCTTTTAATTCAACTTTCAATTTTTTAGAATATTCAATTACAATTCTTGCCTTATCTTTTATTGCATTGAAAGCTGGAATTTTCAACTTTTCGGCCCTTTTCAAAACTACAT
>VGDJ01000156.1 GCA_016869775.1 Alphaproteobacteria bacterium | reverse complement strand
TGAATACTAAAATTATTTTTATTATTATTAATACTATTTTTAGCAATAAAATTATATGGTTTATTTAATTTATGTTGATTTGAATAACTCCCATGTTCTCTTTTACCAAAAAATTTATTTTTATTTTCTAATTCAAAAAATGTTTCTGGATTTCCTTCAAATATTAAAACTTGAAATAAAAGAAAATTTATTGGTATTAATATTTGAAATGGTTGTCCTGATTGATTTTTTATTTTTTTAGCTAATAAAATCATAAACGCACATGCTTTTCTAAATTCTTCAAATTTTTCATCAGTTAAATCTTTAAGAACGACATAATTACTATTATCTTCTGCTTCATATGGGTAAAAATATCTTTCCATAAATGCTTCATAACACTTTTGAAAAATTATAAGTGTAATACCACCGGCATCAATTCCTTCTTCTCCACCAATTCTGATTTGTTTTGCGATTTTCTCTTGATTATCTTCTTTTAAAAGAAAATCTAATAATCTTGTGAAACTTATTCTATGTTGTGTTGTAACATTAGAATTATCTAATTTATTTCCTGTTTTTATTGAAATTCGGTTTCCATTTGATAATTCTTTGCTAATATTAAAATAGTCTGGTTGATTTGAATTAAATCTTAATTCTAGTTGAACGGGTTCTATATAATTTGGTTGTTCTCCAATAATTTGTCTTCTTTGTTCGTCAGATAACGCATTTCGATATATAGTAGCACCAGTTAAATCAGCACCAGTTAAATCAGCACCAGTTAAATTAGCACTAGTTAAATCAGCACCAGTTAAATCAGCACCACTTAAATCAGCACCACTTAAATTAGCATCATATAAATTAGCATCAAATAAATTAGCACCATTTAAATTAGCACGACGTAAATTAGCACCAGTTAAAATCGCATCAGTTAAATCAGCACCACTTAAATCAGCACCAGTTAAATCAGCTTGAAATAAATCAGCACCAATTAAATTAGCACCACTTAAATTAGCACCGCTTAAAATAACATAAATTAAATTAGCATCAGGTAAATTAACTGGTCTTTTTCCATATATTTCAGATTTATTTAAAGATAATTCTTCATTTTCGAGTAATTTTCTTAATTTTCTGTTATTTCTGTTATTTTCAGCTATAACTAAACATACTCCAATCTCAATATTTCCATCTTTTTGATAAATATTATAAACACAATTTTCTTCTAAATCATTTCCTTCAACTCTTCTTCCTTCCATTATTATAAATAATATTATATTTTATACCACTCTCGCAATATAGAATAAAGTATGTTCTCCTTTTTATCAAACATCCGCCACTCCTCTTCAATCATAACAATCTCCCGACTAACTTTATCCTTCTTCGTTTGAATAACAAGATTGTCCTCAATACAAGCAAACACATCGCTATCGTTTATTAAACTCTGGTCATATTGGTCCATCATCCCTTTTATTGAACCGAACTTGTTTAATATTCCTTTCAGTCGCGTCTTATGTTCCGCCACAAATTTCCCCACCAACTTCGTCGATTTCTCCTGAACAACTTCCGTCGATTTAATAAATTTCAGAATCTCCACAATTATCTCCTCATTATCAAATTCCCTCTTGAAACTATACATTTTCCGGATGACTTTTGAGAAGTCATTCTCATACATAATACAATATTTAATAGAAAATGCGAATAAGTCGTTCATCTCCATATTGAGTAGTCGCAACAAATTACAAACTAACTGGCACCGCTGTAAAAAAAATAAAAAGAACAGATAGCAATCGGTCAGCGATATTTCCTTATCATCTCTGTATCCCCTTTCTAAATATTTTTCTATTATATTTGTCAATTGAATAATACCTTCCATATAATACAATAAAATAATTTTTAATTTTTAGATAAAAGTAATAGCGACCTAAATTTTATCAATAAACTCCCGAACATAATTTGAATAGACGACATCCTTCGTCATCTCTTTTATCCCGCTTACTTCCAAAAATTCATCGACCCCTCTCGCTTTCCCACTCCCGTATATTTGAATGTCCTTGAACACCCGCTCTTCCGCAATCCGCGACTGATAAAACCCAGCGATTTTACACAGGCGCAAAAAACTTATAAGGCCGTGGGCGTCAAACTTCTTCGCGTCAATATTCCGCAATTCCCAGAATGTCGGGCGATAGTTGCGGTCCCAAAGAGTATAAACTATATTTCGGTCCGGCGTATAAACTTCTATCCCGCTCGTATAAAATCGCAACGCCATCAAAAATTCTTCACCCCAAAAAATATTTTTCAAGTGGGGGTCGAACGGAACCCGCTTAAAAACGGCGCCGTAGCAAAAACTGAATCCGGCCGCCCAAAAAAGGTTCTTCTCAGGGCGCTCCAATTTCGCAGGGACTGAATAAAAGACTGGAATTC
>VGDJ01000155.1 GCA_016869775.1 Alphaproteobacteria bacterium | reverse complement strand
GGATTGCGAAATGACAGATATTAAGTTAAACAAATTTAAGTTAGAAAAATGCGGGAGTTTTTTATTTTTTGCAATTTCACCAATAAAAAAATTACAAGAACAGCTTGGATCATTATATAAAGAATTGGAATTAATTTCCTATAGCATTAACGCAAAATTAGATAATAATGTCGATATATATAATTGCCATTTTGGCCATGCGATAGAAAACGCTCTTGAGCCTTACCATATAAATTTGATTCATAAAAATTCTCTTGGAAACCTAGCATTATCAGCAGGCATAAATTCTTTCTATGGACTTAATTCTGTCTGGGAAGCCGAAATTACCAATAATCGAACAAATAAATTATTAAAAGAATTGAAAGAAATTCTTAATTTATCTAATATTTTTGAAGGGTACAAAAGCATATATTTATATCCATTTTCTATGATTTCTTCAACTTACGGGCTTTCCTACTCCTTACAAAATTTTTTCCCTCTGGAGCCCTGTGCTACAAAGTTTTACTCTAGATTTTATTCTACAAATATAACTAACGATAGGTATAAAAATACTATTAATGATTTTTATTTTTCGTCAATAAATATGAATAGAAAAATTTTTGAAGAGGACAAAAAAATATGTAATTTAATTAATATTGATTGGACTACCTCTCATTATAAATTCATGTCTGATTCAGAAGTAAAAATTAAACACTTTAAAAATTCCATTGATATGGATTTACAATCAAAATGATTAAATTTTCAAAATGGCCTTTTTTTGAGAAAAACGAAATTGAATCTGCTAAAAAGGTTCTTCGAACAGGAAATGTTAACTTTTGGACCGGTTCGGAATGTAAAAGTTTTGAAGATGATTTTGCAAAATACTTTGGTGTTAGATATGCCATATCACTTGCTAATGGAACTTTAGCACTCGAATTTGCATTAAAAGCGTTAGGAATAGGTAATAATGATGAGGTTTTAGTCTCGTCTAGATCTTTTTTTGCTAGTGCATCATGCATTTCTAATGTTGGAGCAAAGCCAGTTTTTTGTGATGTAGATTTAAATTCAGGCAATATTTTACCTAATAGTATCGCGAATAATATTACGAGAAAAACTAAAGCCATAATTTGTGTTCACCTGGCTGGATGGCCATGTGATATGTCAGAAATTACTAGTATTGCTAAGAAACATAATTTGTTTGTTATTGAAGATTGTGCACAAAGTCACGGAGGAATGTACAAAGGGAAGCCACTTGGTACTTTTGGCGATGTTGCTTGTTGGAGTTTTTGTCAAGATAAAATCATAACAACGGCTGGCGAAGGTGGCATGATTGCAACAAATAGCAAAAAGATTATGTTAAAGATTTTTGCTCTTAGAGATCATGGCAAAAATTTTCTTAAAATAAATAATAAATCAAATAACCGATTTAAATGGCTTCATGATACATTCGGTACTAATGCAAGAATGACAGAAGTTCAAGCAGCAATTGGTAGATTACAACTAACAAAATTGCGGAAATGGGTTTTATTAAGAAATCGTAATTCAAATATATTAAAAAAAGAGTTAAATGCAAATAAAGTTTTATATATTCCAAATTTTAAATGTGCATCATGCACAAGTGAATGTCAAAGCAAAAAGACTAATCAAAAGTTATGTCTTCATGCAAATTATAAATTTTATGTGTATGTAAGAAAATCGCAACTCAAAAAAGGCTGGAATAGAAATCGCATAATTGATGAACTAAATTTAAAGCATATTCCTTGCTTTCAAGGAAGTTGTTCTGAAATATATCGTGAAAAAGCATTTTCAAAATTTTGTAAGTATAAAAGACTAACAAATGCTAAGCTGTTAGGAGAAACTTCAATTATGTTCCTTGTGCATCCAACATTAAAAATTGTAGAAATGAAAAAAATTGCTCTGATTATTAATAGCACATTAAAAATGGCCTCAAAAAAGTGAAAAATTTCTTTTTTCGTAATAACAAATTTATTCAACTTATTGGGTTAGATTTTTTTGCATCATATTTTTCTATTTATTTTTCTTATTTGCTTAGGTTTAATCTTTTATTGCCGAGTGAATTTAGTGATGATATAGCATATATAGGATTTTTTGTTTCATTACTTATGATAACTCAATTATATTTATTTAGATTTTATGAGCTAATCATCAATTATTTTGGAATGAGAGATCTTAAATTTTCTTTACGCTGTATTTTTGTTTCTTTTTTTTCTTCATTTCTGATTTTATTCATACTAAATAATAACTACCTAGTGATTCCAAAGTCAGTTCCAATACTTTATTTAATAATATTTTCTTCATCAGTTATTGTTATTAGAATAACCCAGAGATTTTTTTATGAAAAAAAACTAAAGCTTATATCTGAAAAAAAAGAATTAGCATTAGTTATTGGAGCTGGCGATTCTGCGGCTGGATTTT
>VGDJ01000154.1 GCA_016869775.1 Alphaproteobacteria bacterium | reverse complement strand
TGGTGAATCAAGAGCCCCAAAAAAGTACAGTGCGACCCAATAGATAACCACAGTAAAGGTAGTTCTAAGGAGAGCTGCCACAAATACCCCGCCTGCGATATCGGTACCACTAAGTGATGTTGAATTCATTGCGAAGAAGTTTTTAACCCATTTAAACCCTTGAAAGGTTGGGAAAATTACCTCTTCCAGCATTCCTTGAATTGCTGCTGTGGCTAGCAATGCGGGAGCTAAAAAGGTTAAATACTCAACCCCTCCTAAGCCATCCTTACTATCAATTAATGAACCAACCCCGATTCCAATTGATAGTAAATACAAAATTGGGTTTGCAATTGCCACGAATATTATTATCCGAGTCCACTTAATCATGTTTAAAACTCGAGCTTCAACTACATACCTAAACCCTGTTTGCGAAACTTTTCTTTCTGCAGTTTTTGTTCTCATTTTTCGATTAATAATCTCCCAGTAAGGCGCAAGCATAAATCTTAAGGTGAACTCCTTCTAACCAATGATGTATATGGATTAATTTATTCCACCACAATTTTGGTAAGTAAATCCTCACTAGATTTATTATATAACAGCAATTTATTGGGGAAATCACCAAGTTTTTCTTATTCAAATTTTGAAAAATCATTTAGTAGTACACATCTAATAATTATTTTCTGCGAGGTATAATACAATGTTAAGATTGAGATATCACTTTTTAAGGCGCCGGCCTAGAAAAAAAGAATTTAGTTGCTCGAATTTTAATTTATATGAAAAATTGCAGTTAGCATTTTAGTACTGCTCAGCGCAATCGAAACCCTCTATACTTCATCTATTTCCATTAAAATATTTATGGTGTCAATCGCGTCTCTCTTTGGTGTTACATTTTTGATACCTTCTTTTTAAGGATTTCGTTTTTAAGAGGTTGGCTGACTTTATTGTTGCCGATCGCATTTTTTTAGGAGTCCAGCTCACAATTTTGGGCTCTATTCGTCTGTATATCTCTTAACGGCATTAAATTTAGCATGGCAAAAACCTCTAAGATTCGAAATTTTGCATTAATATTCTGCGCTGAATATGTTTTTATCATTAAGACAGTTTTGGCTAATTGGTACATTTTTGTATTCTAGCTCTAAATCATTTAAGTTACCGCTCTGACGATTTGATACCGGGATCAAATACAACTCGTATTGATTATTCCGTTTAAGGCATAAGTTTATAGATGGCTGCTGAAAACTATTTAAAAACGATTTTAGATACAAAGATTTTCTGTCTTTGTTAAATACATAAATTTGAATTCCGTTCATCAAACCTCTTTTCAATTTTATCTCAATTGACTGATCGTAATTACTTTTTACCAAGTCAAATTTTTTTGGAGTGTGATAAACTTGTCCTTGAAAGGCACAGCCTAATTCAAGTTTAACAAACAAGTCTGTAACTTTTTTATTAGATTCGTCCAAAACATAGATATTTCTGTCTTCAAAAACCTTTCGTTTACAAGGATTTGCAAGGGTTTTTCTATTTTTTGAAAAACTAATTTTTTTTGTTGAAGAGAAAAAATCATTAGATGCTTTTTGAGCTAACTTATTTGGCTTGACATCTTCTGCGTTTAATAAAAAATAGAAAGGTAAGCTCGATTCAACATCAGGCTCTTGAAGTGAATAAATCTTCGAAACACAATTTAGTTGGTTTATTGGAAGTAAAATAGCACGCTCTAAAAAAGTTTGTTTAATTAGATTCTCTTTCTCAACTGTTGTAATTGCAGGAATAAAATAGTTTTTATTGCCCTTGCTGTATCGTTCAGATACAAATAATTTTTTTATCCATTCTCTGTCAACAAAATTATACTGATTTGAATCGTTTAGGTGGTGTTTTGGCACAATTACATTACCAATTGATAACTGCGAAGTTTCGCAATTTTGCTTCATCTCGAGGTTTACTTTCGTAGACGATCGTAAAAATTGACTATAAAGTAGAACATGGCTATCTCCGTAAGGAATAACGTCATACTCAACAACTTTTTTTTCTAAGCTGTTGATATAAGATATTTTTGATTTATAGTTATGATGAGCCAAAGATTTCAAGTTTGAAGGAAGAAATAACATCAGGTAAAGAATAATTGCCACAATTGCAAGGTTTGGTAAAATTAGATTCTTAGACATTTTTTTTCTAAATAAATTTTTGTACATGTAAAAGAAAATTAAATACGCCAAAAATTTAAAATAAAACAAGTGATTGAGTTGAATTCGAGTGAAGGTTGTATATAATAAGATATAAATTAGCGAAAAAATTAACACGACTTTGTTGAAGCTCAATAAATTCTTAGGTTTGTTGCTAAATAGAGCCACTGAAAATGATATAAATACCATTAGTAAGAATAATCTTGCAGCCAAAAGACTATTTGGAAAAACTCCTACACCTTCGAATGGGTTTACCAAATAATACAGAGTTTGGAAAGCGCGATAATATAATTGTTCTCCATATAAAACTGCATTGTCGATA
>VGDJ01000153.1 GCA_016869775.1 Alphaproteobacteria bacterium | reverse complement strand
AAAGAAGAGTTTTTTGTAGTAAAAGCAATTCTGGCTTGGTTTCCATGTGGTAGTTTCTCGACATTTCAATTAGGGCGGTTAGTAATTTGGCAATCGAAATATCTTTTACATCGATTCCGACAATCATTTCTCCAATTTTTCGGCACGACAAAGCAAGATCATCAATGTTGGTATCGCTTGGAACAAAGCCTGCTTCAATATGAATTTCGGCCACTTGTTGATAGTTTTTGTGTAAAAAACCAATCAAAACCTCGGCAACCGCAATGCGCGTTTTTTTATCAATTTTGCCCATTATTCCAAAATCAACTACCGCAATATTGCCGTTATTCATTAAAAATAAATTACCTGGATGCATGTCGGCATGAAAAAAACCATGAACATAAACTTGCTGGAAATAAGATAGCACAAGGTTTTCGGCAATAGTTTTTTTGTCAAATGACGAGTTGTGAATTGCATCTTGATCAGAAAATGGTATACCATCAATCCATTCGCTGACCAATATTTTGTTTGTCGAATGTTGCCAAAAAATTTGTGGCACATAAAACCCTTTTATTCCTTCTAAATCTTCTTTGAGTTTTGAACCATTGGCGCCCTCGTGAAGTAGATCTAGTTCATAACGAGCAGTTTGTTTTAATAGATCGGCAATATCTTGAAGGGTTTTGCCTAAAAAATCAGAAAACGGATTCACGATTTTTATTAAAAGTTTAAGGGTAGCGATATCGCGCATCATGGTTTTTTGAATGTTAGGGCGCAATATTTTGACAGCTACTAATTTACCATTCTGTAGTTGAGCTTTGTGAACCTGAGCAATTGAAGCTGATGCGATTGGAGTAAAATTAAAGTCTTTGAAAATTTTATCAAAATCTGCACCTAATTCTTGATCTATGATTGTGATTAATTTTTTTGGACAAAAAGGTTCAATTTTATCTTGGAATTTTGACAGAGCGCTGGCTATTGTGGCTCCAACTAGATCAGCTCTTACTGATAATAATTGACCTAATTTTATGAAGGATGGCCCTGCGCTGTTCAAAAAAAAGTAGATGGCTTTGGTTTTGTTGATTAATAGAAGCGGAAGAAGTGAAATTAAAAGGGCTAGCAATCTAACAAGATTAATAAATGACAAGAACACTAGACTTAAATTTATGGCTTTGAGCCGTTGTTGAGATTTTGACCGCCCTCAGGATTGGGGATTGTTGTTGGTGAGTGGGTATCAATTTTAATTTTAGTTAAATCAACATCGACACCAGCCCATGAAAATAGGTTATTAAGGAGTTTAGATAAGATTTCTAAAACATTGGTAGACATTTCTTGGATACGACTAATAACCAATTTTAATGCTTGAGCTTCATTGCTCCTCTGTTCAATGCCAAGAATAGTGATAAGTTCGTCAACGGTTATGATATTCAAAACCAGCATAATAATAATCAATGACAAAGCTGTAGAGCTGTAAATCATTGCGATACGGATATATGTAAATGGAGTGATCATTGGAAAAGATTTGTTTTTTTGAATCTTAATAAGGGCTTTTTTAGCTTCAAGATATTTATAGCTAACTAGACAAGAATTTCAAGAGCGCTTGCCGAATTGCAACTCCTGCTGAAACCTGTTGTAAAATCACAGATTTTTCAAGATCATCAGCAAGTTTTGAAGAAATTTCAACGCCTCGATTTATAGGCCCTGGATGCATGACCAGAGCATTATTAGTAACTTTAAGTTTTTCATGATTTAGTCCGTAAAGTTTGAAATATTCTTGAGGCGATGGGATAAATGACCCGTTCATTCTTTCTTGTTGGATTCTAAGTAACATTACCACATCAGCATTATTAAGGCCTTTTTCTAATTCATTAAAAACTTCAATATTCCAATTAATTTTTAACCACTCCCTAAAATCATGAGGTACCAGAGTAGCAGGAGTTATTATGTTTATTTTGCATCCATATTTAGATAATAACTTGATATTAGAGCGCGCTACTCGCGAGTGTAAAACATCGCCACAAATTGCAATCTTTAGATTTTGTAAATTTTGTTTGTGCTTTTTGATAATGAAGCAATCAAGTAATGCTTGTGAAGGATGTTCGTTGGTTCCATCTCCGGCATTAATGAGTGAGCAACTAATATATTTTTTTAATAGTTCTACTATTCCACTTGAGTTATGGCGAATAGCAACAAAATCGGGTTGCATAGCATTGATGGTTTGAGCGGTATCAATTATAGATTCACCCTTTTTTAGCGATGATAGCGAGATGTCTAGATTAACAACTTTGGCACCCATTTTTTTGCCAGCGATCTCAAAAGACATTCTGGTTCGAGTCGAGTTTTCGAAAAAAAAGTTAATTAGTAATTTGCCATCAAGATCATGGTGTTGTTGGTGAGGATTGTTGAAGTAAAGATTTGCTGAATCAAATATTTTTTCAATTTGATTTATGTTTAGTTGGTCAATCGAAATAAGATCTTTCATGTTTTGGCAATAAGATGTTTAAAAATTTCT
>VGDJ01000152.1 GCA_016869775.1 Alphaproteobacteria bacterium | reverse complement strand
CTCGCGCTAATTCTTGCGCCACATACCCAGCGGATTTTCAGCTTATTTGTGCTATGAACCCATGTCGTTGTGGCTTTTTGGGCGATCCATACAAAGAATGCAAAAAAGCTCCACTTTGCGGTGAAGAATATAAAAGCAAAATTTCTGGACCATTACTTGATAGAATTGATATCGTAGTTGAGGTTGCGCAAATTGATTATTTTGCTGAAATCGAAAGCGTTAAATCTGAAAATTCTGAATCAATTCGTAATCGAGTTTTAGTAGTGCGCGACATACAAAAACAAAGATTTAGCGCTTTTAGCGAATTTGATAAAACTGTAATGTTAAACTCAAAAATCGAAGGCAAATTTTTTGATATTTTTTGTGAAATTGATGATTCATCAAAAAATATTTTACAAAGTTTTGTCAATCGCCATAAAACTTCAATGCGTGGAATCAATCGAATATTAAGAGTTGCCAGAACCATTGCTGATATGGATTATTCAACAAAAATTCAACAAAAACATATTATGGAGGCCATGTCTTATCGTCGAAGAATTTAATATAATTTTTGAAGATTTGATAATCGATTATTTGTTCTTGAAAAATGATTTTTGTTATTAAAACTATAGGTTGAAATGCTTATACACAATCAGTAGAATCAACCTTTTGTAAAATTCCAATTCCTTAATCGACAATTCAACTAAAGATGATTCGCGCAAAAGATTTATCAATTTCATTTTCTGGACGAGAAATTTTTTCTGAAGGAAATTTTATCATCAATTCGCGCGAGAAGGTTGGTTTAATTGGGCGCAACGGCAGTGGCAAATCGACTTTCTTAAAATTAATTCTCAAAAAATTAGAGCCCGATAGCGGAGCGGTCGAAATCCCGCGGGGCTACAAAATCGGCCATTTGGAGCAACATATTAATTTTACCCACAACAGCGTTTTAGAAGAAATTTGTTCGGTTTTGCCCGAAGATCGTGAACATGAAAGTTGGAAAGGTGAAAATATTTTATATGGCTTGGGCTTTACGGAGACAGACTTACAAAAAGATCCAAAAAATTTTTCGGGCGGTTATCAAGTTAAGCTAAATTTGGCCAAATTATTGTTGGTTGAACCGCAAATGTTGTTGCTCGACGAGCCTACAAATTATCTCGACATCCACTCTATCCGATGGCTCAAGGAGTTTTTGCAAGAATGGCAAGGCGAATTGATTTTGATTACGCATGACCGTGATTTTATGGATTCGGTGATAACTCATACTTTAATTATTCATCGCCAAACTTTTAAAAAAATCCCCGGAAATACCAAGGGCGTACGCGAAAAAATTGCTCAAGAAGAAGAAATTTACGAAAAAACTCGCGTCAATGAAGAAAAGCAACGCCAAAAAACTCAAGATTGGATCGACCGTTTCGGCGCCAAGGCTAGTCAGGCCAGCCGAGTGCAATCGCGCGTCAAAATGTTAGAAAAAATCGAGGTCAAAGAAAAGCTCGATGATATTCAAAATCTCGATTTCGTCTTTAATCATAAACCCTTCGCCAGCAAAGAAAATCTGGTTGAGGTCGAAAATTTATCCTTCGGTTATAATCCAGAAAATCGCTTGATTAACGCTTTATCTTTCAAGGTTGCTAATGGCGAAAAAATTTGTGTGATTGGTAAAAATGGCAAAGGTAAATCAACTTTGCTTAAGCTTATCACGCAAGATCTGAAGCCTTTAAACGGCGCCATCAAAATTCATAATAAAGTTGAAATTGGCTTTTTTGGGCAAATGAATATCGATCGACTCGATAAAAATTTGAGCGTTTTTGAAGAGCTACAAAAAGTTGATGACCGCTTGCCTCAAAGCCGTATCCGCCAAGTTTGTAGCAATATGATGTTTTCGAGCGACCTTGCTAACAAGAAAATTGCAGTGCTATCGGGTGGTGAAAAAAGCCGAGTCATGCTTGGTAAAATTTTGTTGAAGGGCGCTAATTTATTGTTGCTCGACGAACCTACTAACCACCTTGATATGGAATCTTGCGACTCGCTCAAAGAGGCCATTAAAAGCTTCGAAGGCGCTTTAATTCTGGTTTCGCACGATGAAGGTATGCTCAAAGAAATCTCTAATAAATTGGTGGTTTTCGACGACAATAAAACTTTTACCTTCGAAGATTCTTACGAATTTTTCTTAAAACGCCGAGGCTGGAAAGATAGCTAGGAACAGGGTTTTGACATTAAATTTAAATAAATTTTCAATCTCAATTATTCATCTCATGATTTTTTGTTCTAATAATTATTTATTTTTTAGAAATTTTTTCAATCAGCTTGGTCAACAATTTAAATTTATAAAAATACAAAGTTTATGAAATTACGAATTTTATTTTCAGCAATTGTGGGTAATGCTCTTGAATGGTATGATTATCTGCTTTATGCATATTTTGCCGACATTTTTGCCAAATTATTTTTTCCGACCTCAGATGAATATTTGTCAATTATGATTAGCTTTGCAGCTTTCGCCATAGGCTTTGTTGCTCGTCCAATTGGTGGATTGGTTTTTGGCTATATTGGTGATCGCTTTGGTCGC
>VGDJ01000151.1 GCA_016869775.1 Alphaproteobacteria bacterium | reverse complement strand
GGTTTCGCCTGTCAAATTTATTGTTTTTTTGTTTCTGTCGTGTTTATACCAATGAACGCTAACGTTTTGCAGATTTGCGATGTGGCGGATTAAGTAGCGATATCTTTCATTGAACCTCAAATGTTTATTAGAACTAGAATGTTTCAATTACCACTAAACCCGCCATATTCGCAAATGTGCTGTTATGGGCTAGTATTTAAAGTAATAAGAGTAATGCAGCAGCGGCACCGCCCGCTTCACCTCCCTCATAAAAACCAACGCATCTATCTTTTGAAGAGGAAGACCCATTGTATGATGTCCATATTTTCCCATTCTCATAAAAACCAACACATCTATCTTTTGAAGATGAAGACCCATTGTATGATGTCCATATTTTCCCATTCTCATAAAATCCTATACACCTATCCTTTGAAGAAGAAGATCCATTGTAAGATGTCCATATTTTTCCGCCTTCATAAAATCCAATACATTTATCTTTTGAGGAAGAAGACCCGTTATATGATGTCCAAACCTTACCTCCTTCATAAAATCCAACACATTTATCTTTTGAGGAAGAAGACCCGTTGTATGATGTCCAAACTCTCGTCTGCGAATTCGCAATCCCAAACGAAAACAACATCGTTGCTAAAATCAATAAATTTTTCATTTTGTTATTTTTTAAATTCCTACTCTTATGGATTTTCAGAATACTCCCTGTTTTTCCGCCGAGGCGGAGTGGTTTTCTTGTTTCAACTTATCAGTCTTTTTTTCTGAGTGTCAAACTTTTAAATCCCTGTAGTGAGATTAAAGAATTATAATAAATGCAGCTGCAGCCCCACCCGCTTCTCCACCTTCATAAGAGCCTACTGCTGATCCTGATTTATAGGCGTTATTCCAAATTTTACCACCCTCATAGGAGCCTACTGCTGAACCTGATTTATAGGCGTTATTCCAAATTTTACCACCCTCATAGGAGCCTACTGCTGAACCTGATTTATAGGCGTTATTCCAAATTTTACCGCCTTCATAAGAGCCTACTGCTGAACCTGATTTATAGGCGTTATTCCAAATTTTACCACCTTCAAAAGAGCCTACCGCTGATCCTGATTTGTATGCATTATTCCAAATTTTTTGTGAATGTGCAAAACCAAACGTTAGCAACATTGTTGCTAAAACCAATAATTTTTTCATTTTGTTAATTTTTTAATTTTTTGTTCCTACTCTTATGGATTTTCAGAATACTCCCTGTTGTTTTGTGGTTTTCTTGACTCCACTTTTTTGACTGTCACATTGGGTGGTCAGCCCGTTGGCTTTCGCAGACCGTCTTTTGGTTTTTATACTTGCCCATAACGGTTTGCAGGCTTGCGCCGCGCCACACGAATATAAAACTATTTTTTGGTGGAGGCAATACTAAAACAAAAATGCGAAGCATTTACCTTTTTGTAGCCGAAGCAAAAAAATAATCTCTTGGCGTGGCGCAAATGCCTGCTGTTAGCGTATTGTTGGTTATCTATCTTTATATAACTATAATGAAATATTATTAATTAATCTTTGATGCAACGTACAGATAGACCCTCAATTTTATCATTTGCATTTCTACCAATGTAACTATTGGTATAGTAAAGATTGCGGTTCCATACATTTTTTGTATCATTCACTGTAGAACTCCACCAATAAGCATATTTACCAAGATCATAAAAAATACCATCACTGCCGCGGAAGCCTCCAGGGAGACCTGAGAACCCTGTTTCATTTGTGCCATTTCCTTCCTTAGCCCAATTATAATTACTTTTTAATTTAGTTCCTGATATTGATTCATCGCCTAAAAATTTGGTTAAAGCAGACCATTCATCATCACTTGGTATGTGCCACCCATATGGTGCTAATCCTCGGTCATCGCTAATTGCATACCAATTGTATAATTTACCATATTTTTCTCCGTTAGGCGAGATATTTTCATAATAACACCAAGCAGGCTGTTGATTTTTTCCAGCACTTATCCATTCTTCATTGTTTTTGGCTTGAGCTATAGGGTCTCCATTGCGGAACTTATCTACATCCAAATTTATTGACATCCAAACCTGCTTACCGATTGTAACTTCATTTGAAGTTGATTTATAATCAGCCATCTTTCTTCTTAATTCAAATTCAATTGACATTTTTTCAGATTGGTTTAAAGGAGTTTTACCTTGTGATTCTAGTCTATCATCAATTAATATCATTTCATTATTTACATCTTCAACACTAATTGGTTTAGAATCTTTTATTATTTCTAAAGCTATTTTATAGGATTCACTTTCAGACTTAACCTTTATACCATCACAACTAAGTAAAAATATTGAAGCAAAAATTAGTACAAAAAAATTATTTTTAAGTTTCATTTGATTTAAATATTTTAAAATTTATTTGGTTCGTGTTTTTTTATTTTAAAAATTATTTTAATGATTTTAATTATTAAATCGATTAAAATTACATTGTTATTATATTGTTTTATTTTCTCATTATTTTAGTTTTTGAATTATCCTACTCTGTTTAAAAGGCTTTTCGGTTCTGCCTGTCATATTTATTGTTTTCGTTTTTAAAACCAATATACGCTAACGATTTGCGA
>VGDJ01000150.1 GCA_016869775.1 Alphaproteobacteria bacterium | reverse complement strand
AAATCTGCCCTTGAAATGGCAAAATGGTTTGAAAAGAGGCCAGAGGTTGAGAAAGTCTTATATCCCGCGCTCGAATCTGATAAAAACCACGCACTATGGAAAAGAGATTTTTCGGGCGCCGCCGGATTATTTTCAATAATATTGGATAAAAAATATTCAAACGAAGCATTGGCGCGCATGCTGGATAAGTTAAATTTATTCGGAATGGGATATTCATGGGGTGGTTACGAATCATTAATAATTCCTTTTGATGCCGGATCAATCAGAACTGCAACCAAATATCCCTATTCCAATAAAACTGCGCTGAGAATTAATATTGGGCTTGAAGATGTTGAAGACCTTAAAGCTGATCTCGAATTGGGTTTTCGTCGCCTCAAAAGATAAGTTCCATCGATTGATTTTTAAAAAGATGAGCTCCTAACAAAATTTTTCAAATTGTCGGTTTAAATAGTTGTTTTAAGAGTAATTTTGTTTCCATCAAAATGCGTATGAGGGGCAAAAAAGTCTATTAAATCGCAATTGGATTTATTTAACGAATAATTGAGATATGTCTTTGAACGCTTTAAATTCTAGAGCGTTTCCACTGGGATCATAGAAGAACATAGTAGCTTGTTCGCCAGTTTTTCCTCTGAACCGAATATATGGCTCGATTACAAATTTTATAGAATTTTGCTTTAACCTTTCGGCAAATTCGTGCCATTCATCCCACTTTAAAACTATTCCAAAATGAGGAACCGGAACGCCGTGGTCATCAACTTGATTTACGATTTTTTGAGCTTGGTGGTTTTGATTTAAATGCGTTACAAACTGGTGTCCAAAAAAATTCCAATCGATCCAATGTTCATTTGAGCGACCTTCGCTCAGGCCAAGAGTTTTACCATAAAACTCACGGGTTGATTGTAAATCATTGACTGGCATTGCCAAATGAAATGGTTTTATATCAATCATTGTTCAAAGAATTTAATTTTGATTCCCCATTTTTTTCCGAGATATCTTTCGACTTCGTTGCGATCTTCGTTGTTAAGTGAGCGGTTAAATATGATCATTTCTCCAATTAAGCCATCAAAAAAGGCTCTTTCAGTTGCTCCAGTTTTTTTGGCGCCAACATAAAATATATTGCTCCCATTAGAATATTTTTGACTGCTGTTAATTGTTGGAGAGTTAAAAGATTGGGCGTTGACTTGATTTGATGACCATAAATTACCATTTCTGTATATTTTAATATTATCAGTTGAGCCTTGAGTGGTTGGGGTTTGATATATTATAAGTGAAGCGACTATTTTTTCGTTTGGAATGGCAAAGTCACCCGAAGATTGAGTGGCGTATGTGGTTGAACAACCTTCACCTGATACTGCTGAGGCTACTCCAAATGCGCCCTTAACGTTGTTAAAACTCATCCCAAAATCAAGTTCTGTGTCGCAACTTGATGGATTATAGAAAATTGTCTTTTTATTGTCTGAGGTAACGGTTTTTGGCTCAAAAACCACAAAAATTGTTCCGGATCTATAAGTTAGGACATCTTGGTTAGACGTTTCGGATTCTAGTATGTCGTTAGTTCCATCAAATTTCACCGATGGTAAACCAAACATGCCATTCGATACATAGGTTGGCTTTTTATTTGAGTCGGATTGAATTAAATTGATTCTATCTGAATATCTTATTTCAGCGCCATTCCAGCGACTTATTAGGTCTCCATCATCAGTATCGCTTTCATTAAATGCATCTTTTGCAGTGGAATCATACCAAGTTACGATATAGTTAATCCAAGGCATGGCCGAGCTTTGTGTAACATCGCGTGCCACATTAAGTCTCATATTGGCAATAAGTCTTGAGGATTGAACCAAGCCAGCAATTAACACGCCGAGGATAACAATTACAACAGCTAATTCAACCAGACTGAATGCGCGCCGGTTTTGTTTTTTTTTCGATAGGGAATTAAATTTTTTTTCTTTAAGCATGGAGAAATGAGTGTAATTAATTACAGGATAGTTTTATTGCTAAATTTGATGGATGATAAGTTTGACTCTTGAAAAACTTTTAATAATTCCTAGATTTCCAGTCAAGTTTTTTTTCCACAATCATAAAATTTAAATCATTCAAATTATGTCTAAAGTTATCGGAATTGACCTAGGAACAACAAACTCCTGTGTCGCTATTATGGAAGGCGCTACTGCAATAAAAGTAATCGAAAATTCAGAAGGAGCTAGAACAACCCCTTCTATTGTTGGATTTTTAGCTAACGGCGAAAAAGTAGTTGGTTCTCCCGCAAAAAGACAAGCTGTTACCAATCCACAAAATACTATTTTTGGGATAAAAAGACTCATTGGTCGCAGACATGACGATCCAATGACTGAAAAAGATAAAGGTTTAGTTCCTTATAAAATTATTTCATCTGCAAATGGAGATGCGTGGGTTGAAGTAAAAAATGAAAAATATTCCCCTAGTCAGATTTCGGCATTTACCCTTATAAAAATGAAAGAAACCGCCGAAAACTATCTAGGTGAGAAAGTTGATAAAGCTGTTATAACAGTTCCAGCATATTTTAATGATTCGCAAAGACAGGCCACCAAAGATGCAGGTAAAATTGCTGGTCTTG
>VGDJ01000149.1 GCA_016869775.1 Alphaproteobacteria bacterium | reverse complement strand
TTACAGTGGCGATAACAATAACACCAGCCCATCACTTGCACCTATTTTATCACTATGGTCTTTAACCTTAATCATGAAATCATTTATTAATAATATTTCAGAATTGGTTTCAAGTCTTGCGGGGGGAATTGATTCTTCTGCGTTGGGTGGAGGAATAAAAGGCGCTATGAATGGAATGCTTAAAGAAACTGCTAGCAAAATAAACAAAATATACGAAAAATCTGGCGCCCAAAAAGCGGTTCAGAGATTGGATCAAAGACTATTTAATTCTGGTCAGCTCGCAAAAAATGAAAGGTTAAATCAAAAAAAAGCTAAGGTTAATCAAAGAAGACTTGAGGGGCAGATTAAGAACGCCGGCGATAAGGCGGTACGCGATTATAAAATAAATAACGCTGCAGAATTTAAAAATATAAAAGATCCTCAAGAGCAAAAAAATAAGCTTCAAGAAGTAAAAATTGAAGCCATGAAAAATGAGGCTAGAAAGGCTGGAAAAAATGATGAACAAATAAAATCTATGATTGAGAAAGATAAAGGTAATAACAGAATCAACACCATAATTTCTAATTTAAAAAATAATGATAACATATTTCAAGGAGTTGCTCGTGCGATTCAAGATATTGCAAGTCCTATAGATTCGTTAAACAAAAAATCAAAAGATGTTGATATAAAAATGAGCGCTGCAGATATCAAAAATGCTATAGAAAAAATAGACAAACCCGAAGAAAGAAATGATTTTGTTAAAAATATTAAAAATGAAAAAGACCAAGGTGGTTTTAATGATAAACAAATTGAATCATTTGAGAAAAAAGCCAAAGAACTTAATGATAAAGACAAAGGGTACGATAATTAACTAAAATAAATAAATTATGAAAAACAGCATTTTATCAAAATTTATTATTATAATTTTTATAACTTTTTCTGTTATTTCAGCATACTTAATAAAAAATTTAATCTACAGCAATCAGGCTAAATCTTTAATAATGCAAATTAAAAAAATTAATAATGCAATTGATGGATTTACAGAAAAATATCATTCATTACCGGGAGACGCCACCAATACTCTTGAATATGGAATTACTAAATATTCTACTGATGGAAATGGAGATAATAGCGTTCTTGATCCAACTAATAGAATTGCTCTGGCGCAGGGTGAAATTGTAAATTTTTGGATGCATCTATCAAACTCAGCGATGTTAAATGAAAAATATGATGGAATGGAAATGGAAATGGCAAAAAATAATTCTACATTTCCAATAAGTGTAATTGGCAACGCTGGAATAGTAGCGTATAGTGATCAAGGAAAGTCTTACTTGCAAATCGGATTTTCTTACTCAGATGCCAATAGAATATATACAAAAAATGACACTCTAACCCCAACCGAAGCATATCTGGTTGATAAAAAAACTGATGATGAAAATCCTTATAAAGGAATAGTTCGCGTTTTAGGAGGTGATATTTTAAATTTTCAAAAAAATTCAATTTGTGCAAATGGAAATGCTTATAGATTAAAAGTTGATAAACCTTCTTGTCAGTTGAGAATTGAAATAAAGTAAATAATTTTGATTAATAAGAAAAAATTATTATATATCAATTCCTAATAAGTTATTTATATTACTAAAATTTATGATAAAAAAAAATAGTGAAATGACAATTGCATCTCACTTCAGTGAATTAAAGCGACGAGCCATATTTTCAATTTTGTTTTTTTTATCATCTTTTATTTTTTGTTATTTATTCTCAAAAGAAATTTATCAATTTTTATTAGAACCATACATCAAGTCATCAGATATTTCACAATCTAAAAAACTAATATACACTAGCCCTACAGAAGCCTTCACAACATATTTAAAATTATCATTTTATTCGTCATTATTTTTTTCTTTTCCAATTTTTTTTGCTGAAATTTATCTTTTTTTAGCTCCAGCTTTATATAAAAATGAGAAAAAAAATATTTTATTAACGTTATTTTTTTCATTTTTTTTATTTTTATTTGGAGCAATTTTTTGTTATTTTTTTATTTTGCCAATCACTTTAAAATTCTTTCTAACCTTTGAAAATCATGGCTCCATAACTAATGGTGTAATGCCTATTATATTGGAGACTAAGATAAGTGAATATCTATACTTTACCATAAATTTACTATTTGGTTTTGGTTTAGCATTTCTTTCGCCAATCTTGTTGCTTTTTTTAATTAAAAATGGTCTTTTGAAAATTAAGGATTTAAAAAATAAGAGAAGATATTGGATTGTGGTTATATTTATTTTATCTGCAATCCTTACTCCTCCAGACGTTTTAAGTCAGATTACATTGGCAATTTTGTTAATAGTTCTTTTCGAAATTGTTATTTTAATTGGTAAAAATTTTTAACTTATAATTTTTATAAATATGGTTACTGCAAAAAAAACTGTTAAAAAAACTGTCGCTAAAAAAGCTCCTGCTAAAAAAACTGTTGCTAAAAAAGCTCCAGCAAAAAAAGTAGTTGCTAAAAAAGCTCCAGTTAAAAAAGTTGTTAAAAAAACTACAAAAAAATAGTTTTGTTTTTTAAAAAATTGCGAGGGAATATTTATATTTCCTCGCTTTTTTTTGCTAAAATTTAATATTATTAACAAGATTTTGGTTATTGTTTTGTGGCAAATACCTTATAAATAACTATCTTCTTTAAA
>VGDJ01000148.1 GCA_016869775.1 Alphaproteobacteria bacterium | reverse complement strand
TAGCGTTACCGACATTCAAGATAAAGATACTCTTAAAAATTGGTTCGATATAAATCCTCAAAAAGGCAAAGGCGATAAACCTACTTTAACCGTTGGATCCAGTGGCACTGAACCAAAATATTATTCAAATGGTATAAATGGCATCCCAGCAGTTTATTTTGATGGTGGAGACATAATTAGTTTCGTACCAACTGGTACTGACCCCAAATTCCCGTTAATAACTGGTGATAAAAACTATTCAATGTTTGTTGTATTTAGAGCGGATGGAACCAAAAACAAAGCTAAATCAGTCTTAACAGAAATTTCTGGAGCCACCAGAGCTGCTGATGCGGTTGCTTCATTGGGCTTTTGGGGAGACGCTAGTAATGCTGGAAACCCCGGTTTTATTTCAAATATTTCTACCAAAAATAATAACTTCCTAGCAAACACTACCATATCAGATTCAACTGATTATGTTTTAGGAGCAGTTGTTGATCTTCCGGTTTCTGGAAGCGCTTCATCCACAAGTGTTAAAGTTTTTTTAAACTCAATAACTGAATCATCGTTAACGACCGGTGGAACATATGGCGATATATCTGTTAGTGGAGCAAAGTTCTCTGTCGGAAGCAATACTTCTTCTGCCGAATTTTTTACTGGCTTGATTGCTGAAGTCATTATCTTTGATCGCGCTTTAAAGAAAGAAGAGTATGAATCAGTTATGAAATATCTCGGCAAAAAATATAATGTAAAAATCTAAATATATATATTTTTAGCCTCTTAAACCCGTATCGATATTTAATCGATACGGGTTTTTTATTATCAAAAATTAAATGAAATATTTAAGACCAACTCTACAAAAACTTCGCAAAATAAATTTCCAATAAAATAACCATTTTTTATTCAACAAGCTAGAGTTACAAAAATAAATTCAGGTATTTAATTAAAAAAATCCAAATCCATAAACATCAATTTAAAAAAAATCTATAACCAACAGAATTGATAAAATCTTATTGGGTGAACGCAAGAATAGAGAAAATAGAGAGAGAAAACACATTATCTTAAAACACGCGATATCAATCCAGATGGATTAAAAATTATGATCGCAATCAACAACATTAGATTGGTTAAATATGGAGCCATATACCAAAATAACTGATCAATTATACTGTCGTTGCCGATACTGTAAAAAATTGTATAAGGATATTCTAATACTCGACTGGCAACAACATAAAAATCGTCTGATTTAAGTAAATTAAATTTTTTTACCACGCCCACTTTAGAAGAAAAATCATAATTCTTGGCAATTTGTTCTAAGTGCTTTGGGTTGTTTTTTTTACTCGATTCAAAAATCACTTTACCGTCATTAGTCAAAACCGCAAAACTACCCGCATTCTTATCCAAAGACATTCGAATTTTACTAACCAAACTCTCGATTCTAACGCTTAAAACAGAAGTTCCTAAATGGTAGCCCTTTTCTCCGACAACTCCAACGGCAATTGGTAAAATATATTGGCCACTTAGGGCGCCAATTATGGCTTTTCCAATTTGCAATTTCCATGGTTCATGCTCAGTTTTTTCAAGGTAATCTCGAGATGATAAATCAATTGGCTTTAAGACCTTTCCAGCACTACTGGCAATTAAGTATTTATTGCTATCGATCCAATAAAGCATGCCCTCAAAATACATTTGATTAGCCATATTATTTTGGTTACGAATTCGATCAATCGATGACAAAATATCAACTGTCTTATCGCCAAATGACTTAGATTTTAATATTTCGTGATTTACTGAATTTAGAAGTAATTGCGAATAGTTTAAAAAACCCTCGTAATCACTTGCAATATGGCTAGCGATTTGTTGATGTTCAATCATTTTTGAATTAATAAAATCATTATAGGCCTTAAGTGCAAAAGCCATATTTGCAATGAACGCCATAACAATTAAACCATAAAATAATGAAGGTTTTTTATTAATTTGAGTCTTGTTTTTTTTAGGAGATTTTTTTTCTAAAATATTCAAATTTCGTGGACCTTTAGAACTCTTGGAATTCTTTGTTAATTTTTTAAAATTACTAAATTTTGCGAGAGTTTTTTTAATCTTTTTAAGATTATTCATAATCTTTAATCCTTTAAAACTTTGTTTTTTAAAACTTAAATGTCCAAGATTTATAGCTAATTGCTTAGAATTTTGGCATTAATTTGATGTTTATAAATTAAAAAAAACTTTCTTGTTGCGCAAATTGTTTTTCATGAAATTTATCATTTGCTACATTTTTATTTTTTTTCAAAATGCTTGTTTTAATTTTAAAAAAAACTTTTATTATCCACGCCAAGATTTTTCAGTAAAACTTTCTTAAAAGAATAACTTCCCCTAATATTTGCTATAATTTTTCTTTCAGCCTTAAACTGAAGACTAAAATATGGAGCGGTGGCCGAGGTTTTTTTCGTTAAAAAATGTGCTAAACGCACATTTTTAGAAAAAAACGGGATCAGGAGCTTTTGAAAAAAGCGACGCAATCCCTTTTAAAAACCCGTGGGGTGAAAATCGTCTTCGAGCGTAAGCGAGAAAAGCGATTTGAACTTACGCAAACTAAAATAAATTTTTATTCTAGCGGTGATAGCCGAGGTTTTTTTCGTTAAAAAATGTGCTAAACGCACATTTTTAGAAAAAAACGGGATCAGGAGC
>VGDJ01000147.1 GCA_016869775.1 Alphaproteobacteria bacterium | reverse complement strand
CAGAAACTCCTCATCCATTTGAAGTTCCTGAAACACGAAAATCTGATATTAAAAAAAAAGGTTTTGCTGAAAGTAGAGCGACTTCATTGTTTGATAAAATACCAACCCCAAAAAATGAATCTGAACCAAACATACTGAATCATCCTGAGGAATCAGGTACAAAAACTGAAAATGTAGAGCAAAATCAAGAACAAGAGGCACGTCAAAAAAATCCTGACCAAAGTCAGAATTCCAAAGGATTGTGGACAATATTTTCTAGTTTATCCAATCAGCTTGTTAAATTTGTTCAAAAATTAAAGACTGGCGCCAATAAATCACAAGCCCCAGAACAGCAAAATGAACAAAAACCAAGAACTAGTTTTTTGGTAAAAAGTTGGAGAAAATTAACTGAAATTGTTACAAAACTCAAAGGCGGTTCTCAACGCTAATTTTATGAAATCAATCCACTAAATTTTATCTTCCAATTTCTAATCGGTTTTCTACTATTTGCGCGCCTAAATTGCTTCAAATTTAAAATTCATAACATGATAATTCGCTATTCTCGCCCAGAAATGACCAAAATTTGGTCGCAAGAAAACAAATATCAAATCTGGTTTGATATTGAAATATACGCCCTCGAAGCCTTAGAAAAACTTGGCATTGCACCCGAAGGTACCGCCAAACGCATCGCCGAAAATTTTGCCAAAAGTGGAGGTAAGTTTAATATTGAACGCATCGACGAAATAGAACAAACCACCAAACATGATGTAATTGCTTTTTTGACTCATCTTGCCGAACTTACGGGCGAAAATTCGCGTTTTATACACTACGGCATGACCAGCTCTGACGTTTTAGATACTTGTCTTTCTTTACAACTTTCGCAAGCCAGTTCTCTGTTAATCAATGATTTGGAGAAAGTTTTACAAAGTCTAAAAAAGCGCGCTTTCGAGCACAAATACACAATTTGTGTCGGACGCTCGCATGGCATCCACGCTGAGCCGACAACTTTTGGTCTCAAACTTGCGCGCTTTTACGCCGAGTTTGATAGAAATTTACAACGCCTAAAAAATGCGCAACAAGAAATTGCTGTTTGCGCTATATCTGGTGCAGTTGGAACTCACGCCAATATTTCGCCAAAAGTACAAGAATTTGTTGCCAAAAAACTTAATTTAGTCACCGAAACCACTTCAAGCCAAGTTATTCCGCGCGACCGCCACGCTATGTTTTTTGCTACTCTGGGCGTAATTGCTTCGTCAATCGAAAATATCGCGATCGAAATTCGTCATTTACAACGCACCGAAGTTTTGGAAGTTGAAGAATTTTTTGCTAAAGGCCAAAAAGGCAGTTCGGCCATGCCCCATAAGCGTAATCCGGTTTTGAGCGAAAACTTAACAGGTTTAGCGCGCATGGTTCGAAGCGCTGTCAATCCAGCCCTTGAGAATGTTGCTTTGTGGCATGAGCGAGATATTTCACACTCTTCGGTAGAGCGCATGATCGCCCCCGACTCTTGTATTACACTTGATTTCGCCTTGATGCGCTTGGCAAATTTAATCGAAAATTTGCAAATTTACCCGCAAAATATGCAAAAAAATCTCGACAATTTGGGTGGGTTGGTTTTTTCACAAAGAGTGATGCTTACACTTATTGATGAAGCGGGTATTTCACGCGAAGAATCCTACAGAATCGTACAATCAAACGCGATGAAAATTTGGCACAAAGAGGCCGATAATTTCTTAGAATTATTAAAAAAAGAACCGGAGGTTATAGCAAAATTAGGCACAGAAAAACTCAATAATTTGTTCGATTTTTCTTATCACACCAAACATGTCGAAGATATTTTTAACGCAGTTTTTAAATAAATTTCCAACCAAATTAATTAATAAAAAATGACAAATTCAATCTACGAAATCTCTGTTTTAACCTACATCCGTCAACTCGAAAACTTCTCTGAAATTTTAAAAAAAACACAAATTCATTTAAAAAATAAAAAAATCGATGAACAAGTTTTTGTTAATGCACGCTTATTTGCTGATATGTTGCCACTTTCAAAACAAATTCAAATTGCTTGCGACATCGCTAAAGCGAGCTGTGCGCGACTAGCTTCGGTCGAAATTCCGAGCTTTCCTGACAATGAAAAAACCTTCGATGAATTTCTTGAAAGAATAGCTAAAACTATAAATTTTTTAAAAACTTTTAAAGCCGAACATTTTGTTTCAAGCGCCGAAAAAAAAATTTCTTACAGTTCCCACGGCATGGATTTTAATTTTATTGGACGCGATTATTTGCTAAATTTTGCTTTGCCAAATTTTTATTTTCATTTCGTAACTGCTTACTCCATACTCAGAAACCAAGGTGTTGAGCTCGGTAAAGCTGATTTTATTGGTAAAATATAAAATTTCTTAGGTGAAAAAATTTTAACAAATAAGAAAAATAACAAAAAACCAAAAATGGGGGGAGCTAGTCATTAAAAGATGATTAACTCCCTTTCTTAGTAGTTCATTTTGAGAGAATTTTTTGCAGTGAATTTAAGAAAATAACAAAAAGAAGATTAAAAAATCAGAATTAATTTCCGAAAAACCAGCCCGTAATTACATAATTAGTAAGCAAAATCATGATTGATGAGGCAACAACAGCGTTGGTGGTAGCGATTCCAACACCTTCGGCGCCACGATTTGAATTATAACCAAAATAACAACCCATTACTGCGATTATAAAGCCAAA
>VGDJ01000146.1 GCA_016869775.1 Alphaproteobacteria bacterium | reverse complement strand
ATAAAGACTCAAAAAGTTCTAAATGCTGGTTGCGATATAGTTTTGCATTGCAATGGCTCAATGTCGGAAATGCAAGAAATTAATTCAATTCTACCAAAATTATCCGAAGATTTTTGGATTAGATTCACTCAATAATTTTTAAATATGACAAATTATTTTTATAAAAACGATATTCCAACAACTCTTTTTTTTAAAGATTCTATTGCAATCGACACTGAAACAATGGGTCTAAATATTAGTCGTGATCGCCTTTGCCTAATTCAAATCTCTAATGGCGATGGCAACGCACACATAATTCAGTTTGAAAAAAATCAATATAACGCTCCGAATCTTAAAAAACTTCTAAGCGATTCAGGGATTCAAAAAATTTTTCATTTTGCACGCTTTGATATGGCAACTATAGAACATTATTTGGGCGTTGAAATAAAAAATATTTACTGCACTAAAATCGCTTCAAAACTAATTCGTACATACACAGATTCTCATGGCTTAAAGTCAATTTGTGAAGAACTTCTTGGTATTGAAATTTCAAAAAAACAACAAAGCTCAGATTGGGGAAATTCTGATATTTCTGAAAAGCAAATAGACTACGCGGCTTCAGATGTATTGCATCTTCACGCACTTCGCGACAAACTTAACAAAATGTTGATCAGAGAAAATCGAATGGATATTTTTCAAGCTTGCTTGGAATTTCTTCCAACTAGAATTAAACTAGATTTGGAGGGCTTTGCCAGTCTCGATATTTTTGCTCATTAATATTTATTTACTGTTTTAAAAAATACAATTTTCTAATTGATTTATTGTTTTTATTTTTAAAAATAACCTCAAAGATATTCAATTTACCAAATAATCTAAAATGCCCAATACAAGCTCCGACAGTCCTTTAATCATCAGTATTCGGAACTTTTCTACAATCACTTTTTTGATCATTATTGTTCTAGTGATATGTTATTATATTTCTGGAATATTACTCTTATTTGGAACTGCCAAAACTTTTGCATCAATTAACGCCTTTTTTTCAAAAAACTTTTTTGATCAATTCATCACAATTCACAAAAACTTTGTTTATTATTGGAACTTTTACTTTGAAAAAAGAAAAGTTTTATCATTCAAGAGCGGTAATGGCTTTGTTGTAAAACTTTGGCTGGCAACTTTAATACCCTATACTTTTATACTAACTTTGGCATGGATATTTCGTGCTCCTCTTATTGACTGGCGACCATTTAAAAAACCCGAATCAATTCATGGTGACGCTCATTGGGCAACTGATTCTGAGGTTAAAAAAATGGGTTTACGCGCCAAAAGCGGTGTCTTGTTAGGTAAATTCAGAAATCAACTTTTAATCGCCGAAGGTTTTCAACACATACTTCTTTTTGCCCCAACAGGTTCTGGAAAAGGTGTGGGATTTGTTATTCCCAATTTATTATTTTGGCATGATTCAGTTATAGTGCACGATATTAAATTGGAAAACTATGAACTTACCTCAGGTTGGCGGAAAAATCATCTCAAACAAAAAGTTTTTCTATGGAACCCAGCTGACCCAGATGGAATTAGTCATTGTTACAATCCAATGGACTGGATAAGTACAAAACCTGGACAAATGGTTGATGATGTCCAAAAAATTTGTAACTTTCTTCTTCCCGAACAAGAATTTTGGCAAAATGAGGCGCGTTCACTTCTGGCAGGAGTTATGCTTTATCTTGTGGCCGCCGAAGATCGCCCTTGCACGCTAGGTGAAGTTGTGAGAACTCTTCGCAATGATGATGTGGTCTATAATTTGGCAGTAGTTCTTGATACTATGGGTAAAAAAATCCATCCAGTTTCATATATGAATATTGCGTCTTATTTACAAAAACCCGACAAGGAACGAGGTTCTGTTACCTCAACCGCCAACTCTTCTCTCGAGTTATGGGCCAATCCTCTTATTGATACCACAACAGCAACTTCAGATTTTAATCTTCATGAATTTAAAATAACTCCGCATACAGTCTATGTTGGGCTTACTCCCGATAATATATCACGTTTAAAACCTTTGATGGGTATGTTTTACCAACAGGCCGCATCTTTTTTTACCGCCAAAATGCCACGTCCTAATGAAAAACATGGCGTGTTGTTGCTCATGGATGAGTTCCCAACGCTTGGTAAAATGGAACAATTTTTGGCTGGTATAGCATATTTTCGGGGTTATAGAGTACGTTTATTTTTAATTATCCAAGACACTGAACAGCTCAAAGGAATTTACGAAGAAAGTGGAATGAACTCCTTTCTTTCTAACTCGACTTATCGCATTACATTTGCTGCCAACAATATGGAAACTGCTAATCTAATATCTCAATTAGTTGGCAATAAAACTGCCACTCAAATATCATACAATAAACCAAAATATCTTGATCTTAATCCCGGCGCCAGATCATTACATGTTTCTGATGTTCAAAGAGCATTGATTCTTCCGCAAGAAGTTATTCAACTTCCTCGAGATGACCAAATTCTTTTAATTGAGTCGCAACCTCCAGTTAGATGTAAAAAAATTACTTATTATGACGATAAATTTTTCACTAGCAGATTGATGCCACAAATCAAAATTCCTCAACAAGAACCATATATGCCTGATCATTCAGCGCTTAAGGCTCAACGCTCTGAAGACAAAAACAACCCCCCACCAAATAATCAAAACCCGAGTTAGTTTTTTATGGAAGCTATTTTATCTAAGCCAAACC
>VGDJ01000145.1 GCA_016869775.1 Alphaproteobacteria bacterium | reverse complement strand
ATTGAGTTTTATAAAATTCATAAATAATCTTAAGCACGGAATTTTAAAATTAAAATAACTTATTCAAGAATTTATAATAATGAAAAAAGCGGTTATACTTTTAAGTGGTGGATTAGACTCAGCAACTACATGTGCAGTAGCTAAAAATCATGGTTTTGACATTTATGGATTGAGTTTTTTTTATGGTCAACGCCATAAAATTGAATTAGAATCAGCTCAAAAAATTGCCGACTTTTTCAAGCTTAAAGAATATAAAATTGCCGATATTGATTTAAGAATCTTTGGTGGCTCCGCTTTAACTTCAGATATAGATGTTCCAAAAAACAATAATGATTCGATTAACTCTTCAATACCAATCACCTATGTTCCAGCACGTAATACGATTTTTTTATCATATGCTTTAGCTTTTGCTGAAGTATTAGATTGCTTTGATATTTTTATCGGCGTCAATGCTGTTGATTATAGCGGTTATCCAGATTGTCGAATTGAATATATCGAAGCTTTTCAAAATATGGCCAATTTAGCGTGCGCCTCAACTATTCAAAACAAAGGTAAAATAACTATTCACACACCATTAATAAATTTAAAAAAATCAGAAATTATTCAGTTAGGAACCGGTTTAGGAGTAGATTATTCAATTACTCATTCTTGTTACGATCCAATATCGATAGATCATAAAAACTATGCTTGCGGAAAATGTGATTCATGCAGAATTCGTTTAGAAGGCTTCAAAAAGGCTGGACTCAAAGATAATATTTTTTATGCAAATTAGCTATTTGATACAATAATTTTATATCCATCATCAATAATTCTTCCGCCAGATTCACGAACTAATAACAAAAATGGTTCATATAAATCAGATTTATTATGAATTAACTGATCAAATCGTGAGCATGAAAAATATGCAATATCGAGAGTTTTACAGCCTAAATTTCTGGGCATTTTATTTTCGGGCATTTTATCATCAGAAATTTGTCCAGAAATTTGTGTTTTGGGAGGTTCTTTAGAAGTAATCTCTTCAAGGTTTTTAAGGTGCCTAATATCATCACATGCAACCAAAAGATCAGATGATTTATTTCTTTTAGAAACACGAATTCTTCGATTATTTAAATAAGCACCAAAACCTTTTTCAGAGTAAAATAATTCACCACCAATAACTTTTGAAATCGCGAGTGAGATGGTCTCATTTTTAGCACCATTTTTATGAATTAGCGCAACGCTAACTGTAAAATCACCCGAGGCTCTAAGTAAATTTTCAATCCCATCAATCACATGAATCAATAGTGAATATTCAGAATTTTCTTGGTTAATGATTTTTTGACCATCACTAAAACTAATATTAAAATCCGGACGAAATTTTGTAAAATCATCAATCAAAATTTGCTTAATACGATTATAGCAGGATGAAGCAAACTTAGCGCATGATGCAGGATTTGATTGTAAATTTTCTAATTCAACAAAATCTCGAGAAATGTGAATCGAAGCTTTTTCTATGGCTTTAATGATGATGTTTAGGTTAGCGCTGTATCGCATATTAGATAAATGATTTAAAAAATTTATTTGAACTTCTAACTGGCATTAATGAAAACTCCATTTCGATATTTTGTTGTTTAATCATTTTACACAAACTATGGGCCATAAAATTTTCATTATCAGGCTTTGGAAAGTCTGAACGATAATGGCTTCCACGACTTTCTAGGCGATTTAAAGCACAAAAACCCACCGCTAAAGAATTAAGTATAAGATTTTCTATTTCTAAAAATTGAATCAATTCGTCGTTCCAAGCTAGATTTGAAGTGCTTATTTTATAGCGTCTAATTTGTTTTGAAAGCTCAATATTAAAATTATAACCACTTTCCATCAACTCACGATTTCTAAAAACTCCCAATGTACGATCGTTGTTTTTTTGTATTTGCAATTTTATTTGGGAAAGCGAGAAATCATTTTTAAAAGACTCGGAATTTTTGGATTTATCGATAAATTTATCATAAAAAATATGTAATTTTTCGTCGATAATTTCTTGAATGCTTTTTTGATTTTGGAAATTTGGAAACTCGGAAGAATTTTTTTGATTATTTATTTCGCTAATTTTTATTCCTGCAATCTTACCAAAAACTACTAAATCTAGAAGAGAATTACAACCAAGTCGATTAGCGCCATGAACAGAATGACAAGCCACCTCACCTACCGCCATAAGCCCGTCACCAACAACGCAATTAATATCAGTTGCAACCCCGCCCATCGAATAATGCGCCGATGGAGCTACTGGAATCAAGTCTTGGCGCGGGTTGAGTTTGGCAAATTTATTAACCAAATCTACCACTCCAGGAAGTTTATTCTTAAAAACATCGTCGTCTAAATGCCTCAAATCAAGATAAAGATGATCATGATTTTTCCCTCCACCATTTCCGATAGCAATTTCTTGAGCCATCGATTGAGCAATAACATCGCGAGAAGATAATTCCATCATTTCGGGCGCGTAATTTTGCATAAATCTTTGATGATTTTTATTGAGCAAAAAAGCACCCTCTCCTCTACAAGCCTCTGTAATCAAAAACCCTGAACCATAAATTCCAGTGGGATGAAACTGAACAAATTCCATATCTTGTAAATAATATCCCGCCCTAAGTGCAAGAGCAGATCCATCTCCTGTGCATATAGTAGAAGAGGTTGTATTGGAATAAATTTGACTATAACCTCCAGTCGCTAAAACAGTGGTTC
>VGDJ01000144.1 GCA_016869775.1 Alphaproteobacteria bacterium | reverse complement strand
TTCCCCAGCTTTTTGCCAATCATTTCCAAATATTTCGGGGAATGATTCGCGCATTGATTTATGAACTGTATCACGAACTTTTTCTAGTGACCACGGATCTTTATTCATCTGTTTCATAGTTTTATTAATGGCAATCTGAATAAGTGGCCAAGTATCAACAAGTGTGTTATCCCAATCGAAAATTATCGTATCAGGCTTAGGGAGTTCTCGAATCTTTTGGCGATTTAAATTTAGGTCTATCATTGTTTTTATTTTATGATTTTGCTGGTCTTGGGTCAAAAAATTTTTCAAATTTATTTTTAATTCCGTCCATCTCTTTAGCTTCAGGTAAAGCATTTTTTTTCTTAGTAATATTTGGCCATTTTTTGGCAAATTCTCGATTAATCTCAACCCATTTAACCAAATCAGATGATTCTGGCGAAATCGCTTCAGCTGGGCACTCTGGAACGCATACACCGCAATCAATACATGCCTCAGGATCAATTACTAGCATATTTTCTCCTTCATAAAAACAATCAACTGGACAAACGGTAACACAATCAGTGTATTTGCACTTGACGCAATTATCAGTAACTACATATGTCATAAAGAACTATTTTTAATGATTATTGATTCAATTTTATGTTTGATAATTCGAGTTTTGATTATCAAAAGTGATAAAACTACAAAGAGACTGAAATAGAACCCAAACATCAAAAATAAAGGTTTTAAAAAATCCGAATGTATTGCCATTCCTCCATTTCGAATTATACTCGCTTTTTGATGCAGAGAATTCCAATATTCAACAGAAAATTTGATAATTGGAATATTAATAAATCCAACAATGGCAATAATTGCGGATATTTTTTCGGCCTTAATATTATCAGAGATATTGTCGTAAACTATCAAATATCCAATATATAAAAAAAACAGCATCAAAACCGATGTAAGTCGAGCATCCCAAACCCACCAAGCTCCCCAAATTGGCTTACCCCACAAAGCTCCCGTAATGAGAGTAATAAGTGTAAAAATACAACCTATTTCAGCAATTGAACGTGATATAACGTAAAAAAAACGATTTCTCCAAATAAAACTAAAAACATTAAATATCGCCATAATTGAATATATCAATAATGCCATCCAAGCTGAAGGGACGTGGATGTACATAATTTTAACCGCATTAGATTGTTGATAATCGTTTGGAGAATTGGTGATGAATATTATTGATAAAGCCAAAAATATCGTTGCTAAAAATACAAAAATTGGCATAAAAAAATTAAAATTTTTTTCAAAGTTTTTGATTTTTAAAAAATAATTTATCATCAATTTAATCAATATTTACAGGGTTCTTAGTAGAATTATATAAAAAAATAAAATTAAATCAAATCAATATTTTTTACTATCTAAAATCATAAATTCTCTATCGATTTGTATGTTAGTTTCTTGACCCTGAAATTTAACTAGAATTTCTTCTTTACGATTATCTTTTAAATAAATATGCGATGAAGAAACAACTCCAGAACTCAAATTCCATGTTGGGTCAACATGCACCCATCGATTGTTAATAAAAATCATATTCCAAGCATGACTTTCAAATTTATCGTATTCACCTAGGGCATAACCATGAACAATTGAGGATGGTATGTTTGCTAGTCGCGCCAAGGCATTAAAAAGTGTAGCATACTCGCTACAAACTCCTGATTTAGTTTCAAGAATTTTTTCAACTGTTAGTAATTTTCCATAGTAAGATAAATCATAAATTATGTTGTCGTGCACGTAATTTAGGATTTTAACATAAAGTGGGAGAGTATCATATTTTGGATTTAAGAGAATCTTTTTAAGAATTGGTGTAAGCAAAATTTTTTCAGATTCAGTTATTTCAAGATATTTTTCTGGAGAGCGATCATTTTCAATACGAAATTTCTTTCCGGTTGCAACTTCGGCTTTATTTTCAATTATTATTTCATTTATTTTTGGAGTAATATCAAAAGTTAGAATATCGTTTTCTCTGGTTGTAAGATGTTGTTTAGGAAAAATATTAGCCCCAATAGTCTGATTTCTAACGCTTTGAGCGCCACCTCTAAATAAATATGGAGCGGTAATTTCCATGGTGCCACTTGTACTTGAAATATTAATTTTACTTCTAACCGCAACATCCCATACTACTCCACTATTCGTGAGCTTCAAAATCTCCTTTATCCCATCTCCGGAAACTCTACCCTTATAGGAAATTATGTTATTTCTTGATGAAATGTTTTTGTGACTTGAAATTAATTCCAAGTCATTGCCAACCCTAATTACGACTTCACCAAAAGATCCTTCAGCAAAAGCGGGAATGTATAAAGGCTCTTGTCGTAAATATTTTGAAATTTTGGGGTAATATTCTTTGGCAATAAATTCAATATTTGCAGTTTGATTATCAAGTAATGGTCGATTAAATAAAACTTCAAAAACTCCATTCTGGTTTTTGAAATTGGTGTCAATTAAATCAACTTTTAGAGATGAATATTCAATTTTTTTTTGAGAAGCAGAAGATATTAAAAATGATAGAATTCCAGTATTTTTAGGCAAATTTTTAGTTTGAATTTTTATCGAAAATAATGATTCACGACCATATTCTGTTAGTTTAGCATCTTCTTTCCATTCAAGTATCTTAATTTCAGCTCTGGCATCAAAAACACTAATGACTAATAAAAATAATATATACTTAATTTTATTCATAATTGTCGGTATATTATTTATTTTTTGTTTGAAGTAATTTTTGAAAAAATA
>VGDJ01000143.1 GCA_016869775.1 Alphaproteobacteria bacterium | reverse complement strand
ATCGAATTAACGGTATTGAATTGAGTGGAAAATATTTTCATGTCGGAACCCCAGAAAACCTAGAGCTTGCAAACCAAGAGTTTTAGTTTTCAAAAGAATTCATGATTAATTATGGCAAAAATCTCCAAAAATTCACGCGGGCTCTTTATAAATTTCGTCAAGCTTTTTCGTTGGTTGAAATTTCGGTTGTGATTTTAATTATTGGTATTTTGATCACCGGCATTTCGAGCGGAATTGATTTATATAGTGATTTTAGAATAGCTAATGCACGGAATCTTACGGCCAGTTCTAGAGTTGGTAGAATATCGGATCTAGATTTATGGGTCGAGGCGAATAGTGAAAAGAGTTTTAGTAAATCCGAAGCCAAAGATGGAAAATTTGTTAACGCTGGTTTGATATTGGTATTCAATCAATCGATAAGCTAATTTTAAGCGCTTCCGGAAATAAGGCAGTTTTTAAAGAAAAAGTTCTTAATTCTTTACCAGCGTTTTATTTTAATGGAAGCGGTTGGTTTGAAGTTCAGCATTTATCAAGCGTTAATCTCAATAATAAAAAAACCTATTTTGTGGTTTTGCAAACTACTTCGACTCAAAGAAGCTCTGTTTATGATAATTCGTCATGTACTCAAAACGCTTTTATTATAAACTCGCAAAATGGCGGTGGAGGTCAATTATGCTCTGGTCAGTCGATAGATTTTGGAATTTTTTTATTAATAGACCTTATATTGTTTCGATTTTTCACAATGACAGTAGCTCTTTTTTCCGATATAATGGCTTTGAATCAACAAAATCAAATGCTGGAAGCAATCCGATGCAATCTTTAACCCGGACTTGGCGCTTCGTGCGTTGCTTCGATTAATACTGAAAATTTTATAGGTTATATTGGTGAGTTTATAATGTTTGATAGAGTTTTAAATTCGAAAGAATATCTGGATATCGAGACTTATTTGTCAAAAAATGGAGTATCAAAATATAATTTGATACTCCATTCGATTGCGCCGAGATTGTCGCTAAAAAATATGATTAAGAGTGAATTGCTCTTTTATCGACCGCTAAACAAGCTTCCTTAACAGCTTCGTTGTAAGTCGGGTGAGCATGACAAGTGCGAGCAATATCTTCGGCGCTGCCGCCAAATTCCATGGCAACAACAATTTCATGAATTGTGTTACCCGCTTCGCGACCAATAATATGCGCTCCAAGGATTTTATCGGTTTTGGCGCATGATAAAATTTTGACAAAACCTTGCTCGTCGAAGGTGGCTCGCGCTCTTGAATTAGCCATCATTTGGAATTTACCAATTTTATAATCAATGTTTTGCGCTTTAAGTTCCTGTTCTGTTTTGCCAACCGATGCCACTTCTGGGTAGGTGTAAATAACATTCGGAATTACATCGTAATTCACATGGCCGGCTTGACCAGCTATCATTTCAGCAACTGCAACGCCCTCATCCTCAGCCTTGTGGGCTAGCATTGGACCAGTTGTGACATCACCAATCGCATAAATATTGTCGATGTTGGTTTTTAGATGATGATTCTCGATAAAACCACGAGGGTTGATTTTAATTCCAACGTTTTCAAGACCAAGATTTTCGGTGTTGGGTTTTCTTCCGATGGCAACCAAAATGACATCAGCTTCGAGCTTTTCTTTTTTGTCACCATTTACTGATTCAATTTCAACAATTGCTGACTTTTTGTCTTTTTTAACCGAAATAACTTTGGTTGATAATCGAAATTTTAGACCCTGTTTTTCTAAAATACGTTGGAAATTTTTAGAAATCTCTTCGTCCATTGTTGGCGTTATGCGATCAAGATATTCGATAACTTCAACCTCTGAGCCAAATCTTGACCAGACCGAACCAAGTTCAAGGCCTATTACCCCAGCTCCAATTACAATCATTTTTTGAGGAACCGATTCAAGCTCGAGAGCGCCGGTTGAGGAGATGATAATTTTTTCATCTATTTCAACGTTAGGAAGTTTTGCAACTTCCGAACCTGTTGCGATAATAAAATTTTTAGCGGTAATTTTTTGTTTGGATCCATCAGCTAGATTTATTTCAACGGTGTTTTTGTCAATAAATTTCGCTATGCCTTGAATTTTTTGAACTTTATTTTTTTTAAACAAGCCCGCAATTCCAGAAGTCAGACCGCTAATAATCTCATTCTTATTTTGAATTAGTTTTTTAGTATCAATTTTGGGTTTTGAAATGTTAATGCCAAGTTTTTCAAATTGATGGCCAGCATCATGAAATTTGTGAGATATCTCTAGCATTGCTTTAGAAGGAATGCACCCAACATTTAGACAAGTCCCGCCAAGATTTATATGTTTTTCAATGCAAGCAGTTTTTAGGCCAAGTTGAGCTAACCGAATGGCGCACACATAGCCACCTGGTCCGCCACCAATTACGATCGTATCAAAGTTATATTCGTTCATATGAGTTATTTATTAATGAGTAAGATTTTTAAAATTAGACGGAGTTTTGTTTGAATTTAAAAATTCAATTTATTGGAGAATTTTATTTTAAAAAATGTTCATTTCAAGGTCTTTATTGTAGGTTAGATTGGCTCAGACTAGATCAGAAATTTAGCTAGTAATTTTATCAAATAAAAAACCCCCTTTATTGAAATATAAAGGGGGCTAAAAGATATTCAAAAATCCAAGAACTAAGCTTGAGTTGTTTGAAGTTTGTTTTTTATTTTCAATCTGATGGATTGAGCTTTAACTGTCAACTTATTAAATCTGTAGTTGGTTAGAAAATTATCAATATTCCCATATTTGTTGATGGTTCTAAGAGTTGAGGTTGCAACTCTTAGATTAACATTAGACCCCAAGGCTTC